>NZ_JAUBOJ010000237.1:0-11556 GCF_036700185.1 Microcoleus sp. BM001215392
CCGCGGCCTGTAGATGATATAGTGGCGATCGTCCTAATTGAAAGGTACTTGAACAGTTGACAGTTGACCCTTCGACGTAGTTTATTCTGAGCCCTTCGACTACGCTCAGGATAAACTACGTCGAAGGGCTCAGGGCGACGCAGTTGACAGTTGACAGCGAGGTTTTCAAGCAAGTTCTAAAAACTTTGGGTTTCGTGCGAAATCCTATTTTTTACTGAATAAGTGAAATCTACCTAATCTTGTTGAACTATCCACACCAAGAATCCTATATCAACTATTGACTATCAACTATCAACTGCTTAAGGGCTATCGCCCATTTCCTGCAACCAACTCACCAAATCATCCGCGCTATTAAAATCAAGCACAGATTCTGTCAAACTATCGATTCGATCGCTAGATAACTGTCCAATTCTAGATTTAATTGACTCATCCAACGTTCCCACCTTTCGTTCCAGCAAACGAATCACAGTATTAATTTGACGCTGCAAACTCTGCTGCATCGCCTGCTGCAAGCCCTGCTGCAAGCCCTGCTGCAAGCCCTGCTGCAAGCCCTGCTGCACACCCCTTTCTAATCCTGTTTCTAAACTTTCTTCTCTCGAACGTTGCTGATCTTGCATATAAAATACCTGTGCTTCCAATTGATCTAATTCTTTGCGACTGAGGTTCACGGTATTAGCAATACCAAAAGCTTGCTGAATCGGTGCAGTTGTTTCCAGCGATTCTGGAACCATTTCCAAATTTGGTGCTTCTCTAATAAAATAAATCCACTTGTCAGCTAGAGATTCTAACTCATCAACAGACTTATTGAATTTTGGTAATTCCACAAAAATTAGCGTCATTGTCGGACAGATATAATCAAAGTGTTCTTCCTCTTCTTTAAAAGAAAAACGCGAAATAATTTTATTGGTGTTTTCAAACAAAATAAAATCCGTAATTGTGATGGCAATTACCGGGTCTAAATTTAAGTACCCCTTGCCCCGCGTGAGTTGATTTCCGTAAGCTTTCGCTGCATTGTAGGCAATTCGTTTTTCAAAAGCTTTCACATTCAAAACTTGCATTTCGATAATCACGATCGTCTCGTTATCTAGGGTTGCTTTGACATCTAAATACGAGTCTTTCAATCCCACAACTTCTCCGGCTTGATACGGATCGATCATTTGTAAATCTTGAATAGTGGGATTGCCTTGATAAATCAGACCGTTGAGAAAGCTAATCAGAATAGGTTTACTTTCTGCGGAAGCAAATATTCTTTTAAATGCAAAATCCGTTCTGGGGTCGATAAAAGTCATGATGTTTATCTCCTATTTATGATTCTGTTTTCCAAGTGTTGACAATGTGAAAAAAATTAGGTTCGTAGTAAGGACTTTAGTCCGGCTTATCTTAATTTGGAAGGACTGAAGTCCTCACTACGAACCTGGGATTAACTAACTTTCGTCAACTGTTTATCTTTAACTTCAACTGGTGCAGTCAAAGCCTCTTCCAAATCGGCACAACCCAATTTCTCTTCCAAAATTGCCATGACTTCGCGGCCGAAATCATTGGAATTTCGCTGCCAAGCTTCTAAACAAACTTCTCCGAAAAACGAGCCCAAAGGTTCGGGATTCCACAGCAATTTGCGCGCTGTCCAAGGCATCAAACTCATCGGGTCGTAACCGGGTTGCAGAATATCTTTTTTGAAGGCGTATTCTTCTAAAATTGTGTGCGGCTGTAACCCGATGAAGAAAATCGCTGGTTCTACTTTATCGACTCCGAAAATTCGCTCTAATTCTCGGTGATAGGCAATAGTTTGGCGGATGGTTTCAAGGGTTTCGTCAATGACGTTGAATGAGTAATTTACCGAAACCACATCGTTGTAACCGGCGGCTTTTAAATCGCGGCAATTTTCCAAAACTACTCGCAAGTTGTAGCCCATCCGCATTTTGCGAACCAGTTCCTGGGAACCGCTGGTGATGCCGATTTCAAAGTAATTCATTCCCGTTTTTACCATCAAATCGCACAATTCGGGTGTGAGATTGTCCGCGCGGATGTAAGCAGCCCAGTGGATGTCTGTCATGCCGTCGGCGATGATTTTTTGCAATAATTCGATCGCATCATCGATGAATTTGCGCGCCGGGATAAATTGGGCGTCGGTAAACCAGAAGTTGCGGATACCTCGATCGTACAATTGGCGCATCTCCGCCACCACCTCATCCGCCGGATTGATCCGCACTTGCTTCCCTTCAATCACCGTATAGATGCAGTAACAGCAATTGTGAGGACAGCCGCGCTTGGTTTGGACTCCGAGGTAGAAGTCCATATCCTGTAGATAATAGGAAAATTCTGGCCAGATGCTCTCGATGTAGTTATAGTTGCAGGCAGTTTTCTCGATGTTGGCTGGCTTTTCGTGAATTAGTCGATCGCGCGGTACAGTTTCTCCTACCACATAACACCTTTCCTGCGCCAAATCTTCGCCCTTAATCAACTTCTCCAGCAAAGCTTCACCTTCGCCCACCGAAACCACAGTCCCGGCCGGCAAGCTGCGGCCCAACTGCTCGTAAAACACGCTGACAGCACCGCCACCGACGACTGCACGCGCTTCCGGATGGTATTTCCGGGCCCGCTTCAATCCGCGCTTAAGCAGTCCCAGATTGCGCCAGAGTTCGGTGTAGTAGGACGTGGCTAAACGCAATCCTCCGAGAGCTCCCCGGAACTTGGTTAGGAGATTTTTGGCGTAGTAAAACTCGAAGGCATTTTGCAGCGGATTTCCGCCTCTACCGCCGACGGGCGCGTAAATTTGAATGTCCCGCCAAGAGAAAACTAACAGCGTTGGCTTAAACTCATCGACGATCGCATCCAAACCTTTAGCGTAATCGAGCGGGGGCACCGCGCCTAAGTCGAAAATCCGCTGTTGGACATCGGGAAACAGCTTGTGCACGTGATCCGAAAGGTAGACAACTCCGATCGGGAAAATCGGATTGCAAGGGAGGCGAACGTACAAAACTCGGTTTTCTCGGCTTTCCATGATTGCCATATCCTAATGTGGAACTTTTTTAACTATGTTTATATTCTTTTAATATAACTTTACATTCAATCTAATTTTCGCAATTTAATATTAAATATTCTTAAATTTTGCTAAGAGGCTTAAGGGTGAGCTGGTCGGTGTCGGTGGGCGATCGCAGCCGAAAAAAGTGAAATTTTGAGCAAATACAGCGTATATTGACCGAAAATAGCCGGAATAAGTCAAAAATCTGGTATTTTTTTTGGTAAAGAGAAGTATCAGGTGCGATCGGTCTCTCATCTGTTATTCAGTTGGTAGTCGGCTTTACAGTAGGCCGGGATCGCAAGATGTTAGCCTGAGAAGATAACTAAAACTTTTAGGCAAAGCCCCTCAGCATTTATGGCTCAAATTCTTGACCCAGTACCCTCAGACGCCGACAGCAAAATTCTCTGCTGCTACGTCAACGCCACGAGTCAAATTCAGATTGCTCGCATCTGCAACATTCCTAACTGGTATTTTGAACGAGTGGTGTTTCCCGGACAGCGTTTAGTATTTGAAGCGATGCGGGCCGCAGCATTGGAAATTCACACCGGGATGATGGCCAGTGCAATTTTGTCGGATAAAATTCCTTGCGATCGCTTGCAGATTAACGAAGGCCCGTATTCTGCAATCAATCCTAACAGATCGCGAGGTGGTGGTATGGGCGATCGCGCAGTAACTGCCGGCCGCCCCAAATCCCGAGAAATCTCAGAACCTTTGACAGTACCCGCATTAACAGCCGTTGATTAATATAAGTTGTGAGTTTTGAGTTATCAATTGTCAGTAAATTGATAACTGGGTACTCAAGATTCCAACTTCTGCAAAGCGTTCATCCAGTTGACAGTTGACAGTTGACAGTTGACAGTTGACAGCTTGAGAGCGACCTCTACCTAGAATGAAGAGGATTGGAGTAATGAATAGTCCGATCTTAATTTTTCCCGACAAGGCGGGCGGGCTTTAAACCAATTCTTTCAGGTAAAAACTCAACACTTAAGAATCAAAGTTTCTGAATTGAATTTTAGATCGAAACTCAACACTGCAAATATAGTCATATTTTGCATATTTGCCTGAGTATTTGTAGGGTGCGGATCCATCAACAATCCCTCCCATTTAATCGGCTTGGGGAGTGGCGACGCACCTTATACCATTTCTTTCAAGTATTGGTACATAATTATTGAGTTTGTTTGCTCGACTCTTCAAGAGTATAGGTGCGTCGCTATCAGACGAGCGATTTTTATTGGGGGATTTTTAATGGCTGGCCACCCTACGGCTCAAAACTTCATGAATATAGCCGATACCCGTGCTGCATCAATGATTTGATTCGGGTTCTGCAATTGTCAACTGTCAACTGTCCACTGTCCACTGCTATAATTTCAGCCATGTCAGCAGAACCGATCGCACTTTCCCCATCTTCCCCATCTTCCCCCCCAGTATTTGAGCCGGCAGTATTCCGGCTTTCTCCCCTGATTAGAATCACGCTGTTGAGCTTGTACTTCGCCCTGAGTATTCCGTTACCGTTTTTGTCGGAAGTAACGAAAGCAGCGGTTCCGCCCGCTGCACTGTGGGCGGCAATTGCGATCGGCGCAGCGGGCCTTTACGGCGTGCTCAGCGAACGGGTAATCCTCAGCGAAGAGGGGATTGAAGTTACCTATCCGAAGTGGTTTCCGCGCGTGTTTCGCAGGGGTTGGAATCTTCCTTGGACTGAGGTAAAGGCTCTTAAACCTCGATCGACCGGTCAAGGAGGTTTAGTGTACTATTTTCTGAGTCATGGGGGTGAAGGTTATTTGTTACCGATGCGGGTGGCTGGATTTGGTAAATTAGTGCGTTTGGTGGAAGCGAAAACGGGTATTGATACTAGAGATGTTCGCCCTTTGTCTCAGCCTTGGATGTATCTGATTTTGCTCGGATGTACGCTGTTACTGCTGTTGGTGGATGCGTGGACGATCGCAACTGCGATCGGGCTTCAAGGTAATCTGTAATATTGAATTTTAGCGCGAACAAACATAGACGAGCAATTGCATAAGTCTTCGATCGATCCTTCAACCGCAGATTCAAGGCAGATCGACGCAGATAAACGCAGATAATTTCAGGATAGTTGAGGCACGATCGCAATCTTATCTAATAAAATAAAAAACCCGGTTTATTTAACAAGCCGGGTTTTTAGGTATTATATTGTTGATTAGAAGTTACTTAACTTCAGCAGATTTCCGAGAGTTAGGCGATTCGTAGTAAACTCCAGAACCTGTATCGGAGACAAAGTGACAATCCCAGTAAGAGCGAATAAAGCTCTTCCAAATTGGATCGGTTGATTTGCGATAATAATCGCCCAACACTGGCTTGATGGCTTCTGTTGCTTCTTTCAAGTGATAGTGTGGGATGCTCAAGAAAATGTGGTGGGCGACGTGGGTCCCGATGTCGTGATGGATGGAATTGATGATTCCATAATCGCGATCGATCGTAGATAGCGCACCTTTGAGGAAATACCAGTCATCTCCGCGATACCAGGGAATATCGGCTTCTGTGTGGTGCAGGAATGTTACCAAATCCAGCCACATTACGAAGATTACGTAGGGAACTAGGTAGAACTTCAGTAAAAACAGCCAACCAAATTGATAGGTTAAGGCGCCTAAAAAGGCTACCATCAATACCAAGGATGCGGAACTCGTCAATACGTCCGCTTTTTCGGAAGGACGGAAAATCGGGCTACCGGGCATGAAATGAGAACCTACCCGATCGGGCGATCGCCGAAACAGATAAATTGGATAGGCAAATAACATCAAATAGAAACGTCCCAGCTTCTCGTACCAGGGCATTTGATTGTATTTGCTTTCCGACACAGGATACCAGCTTTCATCGTTGTCCAAGCTGCCTGTATTGGCGTGGTGGGTTCTGTGGCTGATCCGCCAACCGTGGAAGGGTACGAGAATGGGTGCGTGGGAAAGGTGTCCGATCAGGTTGTTGAGCCATTTGCTCTTAGAAAATGAACCGTGCCCGCAGTCGTGCCCGACTACAAACAATGCCCAAAACATGGTTCCCTGCATCAACCAGAAGATTGGATAAAATAACCAGGAATCTAGGGTGTAGGCGATCGCGTATAAACCTGCGATAATTCCAAGATCCAAAAAGAAATAAGCTAGAGATCTCCAAGCCGAGGGTTCAAAACAATGGGCTGGAATGGCTGCTTTGACATCACCAAGAGTAAAAGGTAACTCTTTTGTACGAGAGGATGAGCTTTTATTGCTCGGCTGATTGAGAACAGTATCTAATTGCACGAAGTTTCCGATTTAAGCTGACTTGAGAAACCGCATTCCGCCTTTTAACATTCACTTTCAGCCCGCAAGGAGCCATATTTTTTACTCTGCAAGGGTTTCTAAAGTTCTTTAGTTCCGCATGAATAGCCCGCCCGCGATTCTCAAGCAAGTTGGCTTGTAGAATATTGGTGTGGGGAGATTTAGCGCGATCGACCCTGTTATCTAAAAAAATCCTATGTGTCCGTTGTTGGTACGAAATGCGACTTCAATTTGAGATCGCACTTTCTGGAGGAACTATCTCCAGTTCGCAGGTAGCATACAACATTTCCAGCAGGTCTTGTCAACGAGAGTGTAGGTTGAGGCGATCGATTAAAGAATTCAAGAATTTTAGATTTTTTCTCCAATCCCAAATCTCAAATCAGAATTTTGGGTTTCACGCAAGTTCTACCCAGCCGATCGCTCCCTACAGTTCACAAATTCTGCCAGAGTTGCTAGAGCTAAGTTAATTTAACATTTCTACACACACTCTGGCAATGACTTACCAGATTTTTTTTTTCAATCCACAAATCGCGGAAAGCTATCTACCGAAAAACGGATAGAAGCGCTAAACAATCGTCGTAGATACAACAAAAGTTTAGACTAAAGTTTGAGATATCAGATTTACTGTGCGGGCCGTGTAAATCTAAAATCTAAAATCTAAAATCTAAAATCTACTGACTGGCGATCGCTTTCTCGCTGTTCGGTTTTCTAGGTGGTAGCCTTTTCTAGGATGAGCTTCGCCCGTTTTACCATAGCCGGAATCTCGATCGGATAATCGCCGGTGAAACACGCCGAACAAAAACTTTTCGTGTCTTCGTTAGTCGCACTCAGCATTCCTTCCCGGCTCAAGAAAGCCAAGGAATCCACCCCAATTTGAACGCCAATTTCAGCGACCGACTTAGTAGCAGCAATCAACTGATCTTGATTGTCGGTGTCGATACCGTAAAAACAAGGATGAGTCACCGGCGGCGAAGAAATTCTCATGTGAACTTCGGTTGCGCCCGCATCCCGCAAGGCTTTGACAATTTTGCGGCTGGTAGTGCCGCGGACGATGGAATCGTCGATAATAATTACCCGCTTTCCTTCCAACACATCTTTGAGAGGGTTGAGTTTCATGCGGATTCCTGACTCGCGCATTGTCTGAGTCGGTTGAATAAAAGTGCGTCCGACGTAGCGATTTTTAATCAATCCTTCGGCGTAGGGAATGCCGGAAGCTTGGGAAAAGCCGATCGCCGCTGGGATGCCAGAATCGGGAACACCGATGACTATATCAGCATCTGTCGGAGATTCTGCTGCCAACAAACGCCCTAACCGCAATCGATAGGTGTACAAATTTTCACCTTCCATAATGCTGTCTGGCCGAGCAAAATAGATCATTTCAAAGACGCAAAGTTTGCGTTTTTGCTGCTGGCTCCAGTGGAAAGAAGCTATACCTTCCTCTGTAATCCAAACTAATTCTCCCGGTTCTACGTCCCGCAAAAATTCAGCACCGATAATATCCAATCCGCAAGTTTCCGATGCTAAAACATAGCGTACCGGAGTTGTGGGCAGAGTGCCAATTACCAGCGGGCGGACACCGTGGGGGTCGCGGACTCCCATAACACCTTTTGGGGTGGCGATCGTCAAACTAAAGGCTCCTTGGCACATAGCAAAGGCACTGATCGCAGCTTCCAGCCAGTCTTTACCTTGGTCTACCTCCCAACCGATCGCCACGGCGATCGCCTCGGAATCCGTGGTGCTGACAAACTCGCACTTGCGAGACAGCAATTCTTCCCGCAATTCTTTAGTATTGACAAGATTTCCGTTATGTGCTAGAGCGAGACTTCCCAAACGGGTTTTGACAACCACAGGTTGAGCGTTAATCACCCGCGACGAGCCCGTAGTAGAGTAACGAGTGTGGCCTACGGCTAAGTTACCGGGCAAATGACCTAAACTCGATTCGTTGAAAACTTGGGAAACCAGTCCCATATCCTTGTGCAGGTGGACTGTTTCACCATCAAAAGTAGCAATTCCGGCGGATTCCTGACCTCGGTGCTGCAAAGCATACAAGCCGAAGTAGGTCAACTTGGCGACATCTTCACCCGGTGCGTAGATACCGAAAACGCCGCAAGCTTCCTCGGGCTTGTCGGGTTTGCTAGAATACTCGTCAGCCTCGAAGGAATGGTTGGGAATCATAGATGGGTTGGCTTGTAATGGGATGGTATGCGAGCGGGACTATCTTCTGGGGGAAGTTTTGTTTGCGAAAATGTCGCCTAACTTAATAATTCCTTAATATTGCCACGGATCGAACATTAATTCCAAGTTGTTTGGCATTCTGGCAGGGGATGTGGGGCGTTTAAGGGGACGATCGCCGATATCTCTGATGGTAGCGTTTATTCACGGCGGGCGATCGGGCCCAAAACCCGCAGAGGTAATTCGGGAATTGGAACTCGATGGATTTTGTGGGGCAAATAGGTCTTTTTCAAAGATTAAGATATCGAGGGCGATTTCCTGCGGAATAGCTACGCTTCACGGGCTGTTTGAAATATTAGAATTTAAGGGCGATCGCTCTTGATTTTTCTGTGAGATTGACATACTATATCAGCATGGGAATCTGTGCGGCCGCGGCTATATAAAGTCTTTTTTGGCATAACTTACAAAGTTTGACGCTATCTTGTCATTCTGAGTGAAGCGAAGAATCTCCAATCTTTGCAATAAGGTTTATTGAATTAAATTAAGATATGGAAGGCAGTCCAGAACGATAGACACGAATCACTTTTCCCGTCAGTATTTCAGCAGTAGATATCGCATCATTAATATTCGCACTCAGTCTAGGAATATCATCATCTCGCGTGCAGGCAATAATACCGTAATGGTCAGGCTTCAGCTCGTGAAGTTGAAAGAAATCGCGCCGATTGATGGTCAAAAATGCCCGATTTTAACTAATGGCAAATGCTAATACATCCTCATCAGGTAGTCCAGCATTCCCTGCTTCTTGAACAGTCAGGAAATCATGCCCCAAAGACCGCAGGTTTTGCACAACTTGTCGGGAAAATTGTTCGTCTGCATAGAGACGTACCATAGGTTTATTAGATATTTTTAGGTGTATCTAAGATTTTATCAGCATCATCTTGCTGTCGAATTGCTTCATCAATTTCGTCAGGATAAGCTTCAGCATAAGCCCAAACATTTACCAAATCAGCAGCACCCAGATGGGGATAGCAGTCTAGGATAAAAGCATCGGTAGCGCCGTCATTGCGATAGCTGGCGAGTAACCAAACAGGAATGCGAGTTTTGTCAATACAAGCATCACCGCCCATCACGCCAGGAGTTTTTGTAATCGGACGGCCGCTGTTTTTCAGGCTTTGAGTTAAGATGCTGATGGCCTCAGCTTTGTCTATCGCTGTTAAGGCCAGGAGTTGTATTTCTAATTCTTGGATTGTCATATAAATTTAGGGATGTATGAAATGAATAGCTATGTTATATTGTAAGGCTACTTTAATCTAAAATCTAAAATCGATTGACTGACTCTCGCGGTGCGTCGCTGCTCGAAAAGTCGATTTGATTTACAGATTGTTTCGGGCGACGCACCCTACTACTTAGCTAATTTGTAGGGTGCGTCGCTGCGAAATTTTTGATGTTATTTGCAGATTTGAGATGGATCCGCACCTGACTGATTCTCGCGGTGCGTCGCTGCTCGAAAAGTCGATTTGATTTGTAGATTGTTTCTGGCGACGCACCCTACTACTTAGCTTTCAATTTGCGATATCCTTTAATGCGAATTCTTGCTGAAATAATTCTACCGCTTTGTTAATCGCCCAAGTTCCCTGGGTTTTTGGTGCTAATTGTTTAACGACACAGCGTTGATTGAGTTTATCAATATCTTTAGCTAAATAGGTTCTGCCAAAGCCACCTGCACCGAGGAATTCTATCATGCGGTAACGGTTTCGCAGGATGGGGACGAGTTTAATGTTACAATCGATACAATGTGTACGCCCGTCGGGGTTTTCAGGCTTTTCGCAGTCGGGATTGATACAGCAAATCATTTATTATATGAATGATATTGTTCATATTATATAGATGAATTAGGTGATTGACGTGGCGATTGAACCCGGCGGTTGAAACCGCGGCTACATAAACAAAGTCCGCCTACGCGGACTGAAGAAATTCAACCCGCGGAGGCGGGTTTCGTCTGTGTAGACGCGGTTTCTAACCGCCGGGTTTCAACCACCGCTACTTATGAGCGACAATCAAACAGATCCAATTCGACGCTCGATCGCATTATAGAACCGATCGCCCATATCACCCATTCCCACCTCAATCAACCGTAGATTATCGGCACTCACCACCCGCAAAGGCGAATCAGCACCCCCAACCACACCGATTTTCTGCCACATTTTGGTTAAATTTTCTTGCAGGTAAGCTTCCCAAATTCCTTGATTTTCCGGCGCGACAGAAACAAAAATGCAATTGCCCATTTCACCAAACAGAATTTCATCCCAGCGGCCGACATTTGCCGAATTGAAAGCCAGATGAATTTCCGCACCCAGTTTACCAGAGATGCAGGATTCTGCGAGGGCGATCGCAATTCCACCTTCCGCAGCATCGTGGGCCGAACATACCCAACCGCTGCGAATTCCGTCGCGACAAACTGATTGCACTTTCCGTTCCAATTCAAAATTAATCGTTGGCGGTTTCCCCGCGACAATTCCGTGAATAGTCGCTAAATATTCCGAACCTCCGAGAGTAGCAAAAGCCGACTTTTTCGGAGTTTCAGTCCTCAATTCAGAATTAGCCGATTGAAAAAAGGTCAATTCATCTTGTTGACCATTTTCTCCAATTCCCAACACATAAATTAAATCGCCCTTCTTTTGCCAACCTTGACCGCAAATTTTCGTCAAATCTGGAATCAATCCCACCATTCCGATGACCGGAGTTGGATAAATCGGTTGAGGATTGCCATCAGAATCGATCGTTTCATTGTAAAGAGAAACATTCCCCCCAGTCACAGGTGTTTTCAACTCCCGACAAGCATCAGCAATCCCGCGACAAGCCGATGCTAACTGCCAATATCCCACAGGCTTTTCAGGGCTGCCAAAATTGAGATTATCGGTAACTGCAATAGGTTCAGCACCGACACAACTTAAGTTTCTGGCTGCTTCCGCTACGACGGCTTTTGCACCTTCATAAGGGTCGAGATAAACATAGCGAGAATTGCAATCAACCGTCGCCGCAACTCCGGGAATAACCCCCCCCGGCCCCCCCTTGCTA
>NZ_JAUBOJ010000238.1:0-11484 GCF_036700185.1 Microcoleus sp. BM001215392
CTGACATCTGCGGTTTCTGTATCGATCGAAGACTTATGCAATTCAAGTCTATTATCCATTACCAGAAAGAATTGGTTGAAAGCCCGCCCGCCGGAGCGGGATCAATTAAAATCAGACTATTCATTCCTCCAATCCTCTTCCTTCTAGGTAGAGGTCGCTCTCTGGGGGTCAACTGTCCCAGGTCAACTGTCAACTGTTGAACATACATACCCGATTTTTCGCTCTCAAGGCTATATATGAGTAATCATAAATATTGGGCTGGCGCGGTTTAAAATCCCGATCCGGGTTGTTTGAGAAACTCTGCTTCTTCCGGGGTGGTGTCGCGTCCGAGAATTTGATTGCGGTGGGGAAATCTCCCAAAACGCTCGATTATTTTAAAATGCCGCACTGCAAAATCAATGACTGAATCGCTGTCAGGTTCGCCGATCAGTTGGCGAAATAATTGCACAGATTTTTGCTGGTGTTCTAAGTTTTCGCTGTGTTCAAACGGCAGGTAGATAAACCACTTTTGTACTGTCAATAATTCGCGATCGAAGTTATTGTTTACAGCGTGTTGGGCGGCGGCTAAAGCTTTGCTGTCTGTGGCGAAGGCTTGGGGATTTTCGCGAAACATATTGCGCGGAAATTGATCGAGCAGTATGATGAATGCTAGGCAGTTTTCTGGGGAATTTTGCCAAAAGTCGAGTTTACCGGATGCTGCTCGTTCGTATTCTGTCAGAAAGCGCGATCGCACTTCCGTATCAAAAGCCGCATCTTTCTCAAACCACTTCTTTTGAACTTTGCCAAACTCAGGAGAGGTGGATCGACCAAACCAAAAATCTAAAACTTCATTCATTAGCAATGTAGTGTGCGATGGATGATTGGATTGCAGCTTCTGTGTCTGTAGTTGCACAAAATAGGCTTGATGCGCAACTACAAACCGCAGCGATTAATCATTGGCAATGATGACTGAACAAATTTTGCTGTCTGGTACTTAAATTTACGAACTAGCAAACAGTCTGTCCCAAGTTTTGCCTCCCACAATTCCGTCTACAGGAAGTTTTGCTTCCCGCTGAAATATTTTCACTGCATCTAGGGTTGTCCGGCCGAATATGCCATCAAGTGCGATCGGTTCTGGACACACACCCCGGGCGTTCAACAATTTTTGCAGTTTCCTCACATCTTCCCCTCTCGATCCGTGTTTTAAAATCCTTTTATGGTAACGGACTTCTGGTTCGTGACAATCATTAGTGTGGCAAGCTGCGTCGCCCCCGCCCCCAGAATAAGTGGCTGCATTGGCGCCAGTCAAAACTAATAATCCGAGAACTGCTAGTAAATAATAAAAAGTCTGCGATCCAACCATACTTTCCCTGTTAATTTTCTTAAGCGTTTTCTGCAAGTTTGACCCGCAATAAACGGGTAAAAGCCACCGACACCAGGAGTGGACAATATCAAAATTTTAGACTTTTGTTCAAGCTCCCAGATGCAATCGGAGAGTAAATCTAAAATCTAAAATCTAAAATCTACTGACAATTGTTTGAGAGTTAGAAACCGGGTGTCTGGGATGGAGGCGTCCAATCTCGACCGGGTTTCTGGCAACAGTCAACAGACATTTTACAATATAAGTGGCTTTACTGCAAAATCTCCGATCGTGCAAGTTAAATTTTGTTGCTCTTGGGTTGCAGCAAAGGTAACAATTACTTCGCAAGCAACAGAAACTGTCAGCATTACCAAGTTTCTCGCTAGCGGGTAATCGCAAACGTCATCATTGGCGGCGGTCGGAACCCGATAGTGTTGGTTCCAAATTATTTCGGAGTAATCGGCGGCTAATCCGACGTGCACGCAGGGAATGGAGGCGATCGCACAGTAATCTTTGACTGCTTGCCGCCCGACGCTGTTATCAAAAGTATCGATCGCCAGGGCGCTGTTGGCAAGCAGTCGATCGACATTGGCGGGTGTCAATTCCTTTGAGTGCGCGTCAATGCTGACGGACAAAGCGCGGTACAGGTTGTTGGCGAGAATTTTGGCTTTGAAGGCGCCGATGTCCGATCGATAATAGGGTTGAGTGGAAAGGTTGCGCTCTTCGATGCGATCGCGATCGACGACTTTTAACTGACAAAAGCCCGATCGCGCCAGACTCTCTACAATATTCGCACCCAAAGCGCCCGCGCCGCACACCGTTACCGGGAATTTTTTTACCAGCGACATCACTGCGGAAGTTCTGTAAAGTTGTTCGTGAAAAAATATACTCATGACAGTTGACAGTTGACAGTTGACAGTTGACAGTTGACAGTTGACAGTTAGAAGTGTTGTCCCCTCTCGCGAACCTTAGTCAGGATTGATGATTTTTATCGATTTTCGACTACTCCGACTAATGACTGCAAGTCGAAATCATTGTCTAAGCCGCTGAGACAAATGCCAGAACTCATTACTGTTAAGTCATTTTTGGCGATCGCCGAACTATGATATTCTCCACTGCTGCTAGTCCATTCAACTAGCCAATAATCAGCGCGATCGCTAAAATCTCGCAACTCGCCGCCGCCCATCTTCAACGCCCGCTGCAAGCGCTGTTCGTCGCGCACTTTCGGAGCGAAATCTTGAATATTTCTAGTCACCAATTCATAAACAGTTCGCATTTCAGGCGTCATCCCTTTAAAGCGAACATCTTGAGGCAAAATCAACTTTTTCAAAGCTGCTTTCAACTCCTCACACAGCATCGGATCGGCGCGCCTGTCAATCTCTTCAAACCACAAACAATTACCGTCCCAGCGCGCCACAATCTGCTCGAACTGCGAGCCTTCACTCACTAAATGTACAGGTACAGGTTTAGCAAAACCCAGGCGCTGTTTAGCATCAGACTCGTTAACAGGATAAGCCAGCCAACTGTTCCCTTGCAGCACGCGAGCTAATTGCAAGCGAATCGGTACCAGCAGTTGCAAATATTCTGCCATTTGCGGCAAACTGGGTTCGTCAACCACAGCAGCAATTTTATCATTAATTGGCTTAAAAATAGCCCATCCTTCAAACTTGCGCTGCTGCAATTGAAAAGTATAAATCATGCCAGCTATCCTTGTTCGCACCCTTCCCCCCCGCACGCAGGGTGCCAGGAATTGGGTATCGAGCAGTTCCCCTTCTTGGGCTGCGAGTTGGCTGATAATTTTGCGGATATTTGCCATGAAGTAACCTCCTTCAACAGTTGACAGTTGACAGTTGACAGTTGACAGTTGACAGTTTAAGAGTGACCTCTGCCATTAAGGCAGAGGATTGGAGTAATGAATAGTCTGATTTTAATTTCTCCCTCACTCGTGAGAGGCTTTCAACCAATTCTTTCTGGTAATTTTACTTATTTTTACACGACCTGCATTGAAGTTAAGCGAATATAAACATTTACCAACAGTCTTGACATCAAGGAAATTCCGAATATAATATTGAACAATCATTCTAATTAAACCTTGTAAAAACATCGAGTAAATATGCTGCAAAAACTCTGTTTTAAGTTAGTATTAGTGACAAGTCTAACACTTCCTATTTTTGGCTCGGCCCAAGCAGCTAAAGCTGAGAACACTCATGGAGCTACTGCTTATTCTCCGACTTCTGACGCCACCGGTATTAGTTGGGATCACGGTACAGAGAAAGAAGCACTAGATGCGGCAGTAGCGGCTTGCAATCAACAAAGTGGTGGGGCTAACGATTGCGCACCGCTGACTTCTAATACTAATAATTGTGGAGCTATATCAGTAGGGAAAGGAGGAGCAGGTGCAGGCTGGGGCGGTGATAAAGCATCAGCAGAAGCTCAAGCTCTGGCTGCTTGTAGTGAACTCGAAGGAGGCAAATGTAAAATACAGCTTTCAGCTTGCAACAAGTAATTGAACTGATGGAAGTTGGTCTGAGCAGTGTATATTTTCTCTTGTAAAATAGCTCAGAAAATAGCCATATTATGTCTGTTTATTTACGCGATAAACATAGTTTGTAGTGAGGACTTTAGTCCGCAGCAAGAAGGACTAAAGTCCTCACTACAAACCAGTAGGGTGTTTACGGCGCACCTTACCCAATTAATCTCCTACTTCAGAGGTAACTGCATCCGGCGGCAGCAAACTTTCTAATCTATCTTTAGACCAGTATTCAGTAGGATAGGCGAGTGCAATAATATCAGAAAGTCGAATCAACCACGTAACTTGTCCGTAAGCATCGGTATTTTCCCCGTGTTCGTTAGGGGGAACTATCACCAAAAGTTCAGCAAACTCCCCGAACAAATTAATCGGGATGCCGCCAAAACTACTATTATTTGTTTTAATCCAAACTTTACTGCCTCGATCGAGAGCTTCTTGGAGTCGCTGGGACAGCAAAGTGGATTTTTTGACCAGGGATTTTTTGGCTTTCGACTTTTTTCCCATAGTTTTAAGAAGTTAAAGTAGTTGTACTGTGGTTGCACAGTCGGTTACACAGTCGGTTAGAGAGTGGGTGGAGATCGGCGTGCGATCCTTTTCGTTGGCGTAGCCCCCGTAGCAGCGGGCTTCGCTAACGCGATTTGGTATTGAAACTGACAAAATGAAAAAGGAAGATCGCCCGATCGGCATCCTAACAGTCTAGTGTATAAGAAAGTGCCGTACTGCGATCGTCATAACAATTTAATCACAAAATCGGGAAATGACCGACGGTATCAATTTACAGAGTGAGTAAACACTCCCCGTATTTATACTGTGTCCGAATGCAGTATAATCGGCGAAGTCTTCCCAAATCGTTTAACTAAAACAATGGACTGGCGAAAGCTCATTCATCCCAACCCGAAAACTTCAACAATTCAACCACCAGCGCCAGAAACTCGATTGTCTGTAGAATTCCTGTTGGGGCTGTTTGCGGCGGGATGGACAGAAGAACAAGTTTTAGAGAAATATCCTGCACTCACTTCTCCCAAGCTGCGCGCTGCTTTGGCTGCTGCGGATTCGCAGTTAGTTTCATCCATCGCGAATCCTGAGTTACTGGAAATTATCGAACAAACTAAAGAAGAGTTGAGAATCGGGGAAAAGTTGCCGCTTGAGGATATTGAGGGAGATGTTTGGGAGTAATCTTAAATACGGTGAGATGGGAATTATACAGTAGTGCTGCTCGCGACAAATAATCGCGAGCGACGATGCTCGCACTACTCGGAAAATTCTAATTCTATCTCTGCCAAATGTCGGTGATGTTAAAGCATTCCCTCTAGCATAACTTGTTCTGACGGTTCTAGTTCATCTGCCTCTTCGTCAAGCCCAAATTTTGTGCAAATTTCATCCAGCGTCTGAGGTTGAGTTACTCTTGATTTAGCTCGCTTCAGTGCTGTTAACAAGCGAGTTGCATTAGCGGGCGATCGCAGTAAGTAAAGCGTTTCTAGCAAACTTTCTAATTCGGCCTCAGAAATCAAAACTGCATTTTTGCCATTATGTCTGGTAATGACGATTAATTCCCCATTTTCAACAGCCCTAGTGCAGAGGTTATCTAAATTAGTTTTAGCTTCAATGTATGTAATCTCAGTTGACATCATACTAGAATTCCAAATATTTTTGGCAATAGAGCAAGAAACCCCTAACCCACCCTCACCAATATCAATAGACCAGCACGCGGTAGTAACTTTAACAATTCCCTGTACGCTTGTAACAATACTGGGCTTAATTTGTGAGGTTTTAGAATGACCCCTCATTCATCTAAGCCACTTAGCATGGCAGAGACCAACTTAATCCTGTTGTGGAGTTGTGCTCGCTTCTATTGCATTGGCTACCAACTTGCTCAATCGATAAGTTCAGTATTCCAGTTTGCTTGCTGTATTTTAGTATCTAACTCCCGATACTGTCTAGACATTCGATCCATTTGCGTTTGCACTTCACCAACGTCGATCGTACTGAAAAATTTGACTTCCGATCGACTATAGCGGTCTTGCCTCAAAGCGCTTGCGTCAACTACAGAATTGTAGATGCCGCGCTTAAGCGCGAGAGCATCTCTCTTGGCTAAAGCATCCGATAAAGTCACTCCATCTTCCAGAGTGGTCAGCGAATTAGTCTTGTTAATTTTCTTAATTAAGTCTTCCAGTTCTTGCACCCCTGCATCTATTTCGCTCATCAGTGCTTGAGGATTTTCGGGAGGTTCTTCTCCTTCCTGTACTTTAGCACTTCTGATCAATCTGGCTCGCAGTTGTTCCATTCTTTTTTGACAGTCAGCTCTTAAAATTAAAGCTTCAGCTAGTTTCATAATGTCTTGTCCTTCAGAGCCGTGCAAATTTTAACTATATAAGTAGATTGCGATTTACCGTTGGGTGGGGGCGGGTTTACGAGATTGTCGATTATCGGCAATTATTGTCTGTGAACCCGCCCCTACAATACCGGGAATTAGATCGTAACCGAGCGCTCCGACTTGATATTACAGCCGCTTGAGACTAAGAAATAAGGTCGCAGCGCGCACGCTACAATTTACTTGTCATCCCTCACAGGCAGCGTTGTATCCAGAATCTCCATCAACAATTCCAGCCGCGAAGGACGAGACAACATCGGCACCAAGTTCGGCAGCGAGTAATAATCACCTGCAAACGTAAACGTTTCTACCGACACTTGCTTGTCCTTCAATTGTTTTTCAACATATTCGCAGTAAGCGCCAACTCGCACAATCACTACATCAGGAATTACGCCCAAAGTGTGGCAGTATTTCTGATAAGCATCTGCAAAATAAGGTGCAGAGTTTTCGCCTTCATCTGTTACCATAATGAATTGCTCAACCACCTGCTTCTTAATCCGCATTGCTTCCACCGCGCAACCGCAACTTGTGCCGCCGCCTGCACGAATGTGATTGAATGCGCGCTCCCAATCGGTCAATTCGCTGCCGTTTGCTTGCACTGGATAGGGCATCGTGTCAAAGGCGTAGACGAACAGCGCAGCCTCGGAAATGCCGGAAATCATGGCAGCGAGACGCTTACCAACTTCGATCGCACTTTCCATACTTCCCGACTTGTCAACCAACAAACCGGTGGCTTTAACAATCTTGCCGCGCTTCTTCACCTGTTCGTTAGTCACCGCTTCCAGCTTCGCCGCCGTGGCTGCGTCGAAGTTTCCGCTATCGCCTGCAACACTCGCTTTGTATGCAGAAACTCGATCGCACTTTGCGGCTTCATCCAACTTCGAGTCAATCAACTGCTTGACTTGGGGGTGATCCATCGCGCCGCGAGACTGAATCGATTTCAGGTTGTTGATGACTTCCTGCGGCGACATTGAGTTAATCAGGGCTGCTAACACCGTTGGCGTAAGCATTTTGATCGCACCAACTGCGATCGTATAGGGAATCTTGTATTCAACAATCAAATTCGCCTGTTCCGCAGGAGTCGCAGCCTTCGCTAACTGCTTCAAAACAAATGCCAGCGAGTCTTCCGGCGGATTGTCCTTAAATAGAATAGCATTAGCTCGATCGCTCGGCTTGACGTGCAGAGTCGCGTATAAGTGCTTCATCGCCTTGCGGTTGCGGATGGCGGCGCGATCGAAAAACTGGGCATTCTTTTCGCGCGATCGCAGATAGCGAGTGACAGCAGTGCGCGCACTTCGAGGCAGCTTATTCTGGTGCTGCTTCATAAAGTCCACAATCCGCGAAACCTCGTAGGGCGGGAACTCTTGTAACATCATAAACCCAGCGTCTCGGTGCTCTGTCAGCGCCGAAGTCAGCAAATTTCCGGCAAAAACTTCTTTGTGATCGCGCACGTCGCCCTGACGTTGATACCACACGGCTAAATGACCGTAAAAAATCGGATCTAATTCGATAATTAACTTGTGAATTTCTGTCACCTTTTCCAGTTGGCGGTGAGGTGTGGTGAGCAGACTGTTAAGCATTTCTAAACGTAAATCGCGCTCTGCTGTATTCATATTCATTGGTGTCACCTAATGTTTTGTACCTATTGCCTTAGTCCGCCAGGGATTGAAATCCCTAGCTCAAAGCTTAAGTCCTCTGAAGAGGACTAAAATGCGTGTTTGAAAATGTATTTTCTGTGTAAAAACAAAGTTAACAATGTACCTAATTGCAGGTTTGTCAAGTACAGATCGGAAAGCGCTAAAAATCGAGCTTCTTCAATAAACTCGGTTTCTGGAGTACCTTATTTACCTAAAAAATACTGTATCTTTAGTCCTCATAGCGAGGACTTTAGCTATTAGCCAGGGATTTTAATCCCTGGCGGACTGTTTCGGAGTCGATCGCCATTAAATCCGGTTCAACCCAATTATTTCGGGCTTCCCAAGACATCAGGTGCTCGCGGGTGTAGTGGTTCCAGGGTAAAGTGGGATCGGCATATTCTGCAATCAAACCGTTAGCTAAATGTACGATCGAGCGATTCCGGCCTTCATCAGCCAGATACTCGCGCACAGTTTGCGCCCAAAACAGCGTTAGCGTTTCGTGATACCCGCTGTTTGACGTGCTTTCAATGCCATTCACAGCGTTGTAATGTTTGATGCCATTGCGAATCGCATCGATCGCCTCTGAGTCCGATTCGCCCAACAGAAAATACCATAAAGCAACGGTTAAATGGGCTTCGTGCGTCCACTCGCTGCGCGGGAGGCTGCATTCTTGGAAGGCGTGGAGGAGGGTATCTATCTCGTAGGGCGATCGGTAAATTGCAAGTTTTTTGCTCATAGCTAATACCCAATCAATTGCTTAGTCCGCGGAGGCGGACTTCGTATGTGTAGGATCGGTTTCAACCGCCGACTCATGTCTTTTGACTTCGTATGTAGTCTCGGTTTTAACCGCCGACTCATGTCTTTTAACTTTTACTGAGTTGTTCCGCGATGAACTTAATTTGCTTCTTGTTGCACTGACGTTTGCTCGCAGTATACTTCCATGTTTTGACACGGGAGTAATATTGATGAATTACCTCCAATTCTTCCCGATCGGCTAGCTCGAAAAGATACCAAATGCCATCTAGCTTTTGATAATGATGGTAATCATCAATCTTGAGAAAATCATCAGGCTTTTTCGGAGGTAATTTTCGTATCTTGTTTGCTAAGCAGAGTATCCGCGTCTCAGGGTGAACGTAAAGTTCCTCTTTCCAAGAACCAAGTTGACGCCGATACTGGCGATTGTAAACAATTCCATCAACCAACACAGCATCTCTTTCCACATAACCCCAAACATGGGAGAGAATATGTTTTCCAGACAGCGTAGTTATATCAAGAATTTGACACAGTTCGTGGTAGATATTATCCCAATCTTGTCCTACTTTGCTCCGCAGCCAGCGAGATAAAGGCCCCAGACAATCAGAAAAATATTTGCTTTTGTTTCTCAGTTTGAGTAGATAAGGACTCAACAGTCCATCTGTCCAGGCTACCTCAGTAAGTCTATTCAAAAATTTCTTGTTTCCTTTCACCTTTTTCAAACTGCTTCTCAACCCACCGCGAGGCCTTTCAATGACGATTCTATCTAATCGATGTTCGCTCATAGCAATTGAAAATTCTAAATTAAATTATCCCTGTCATGGATGAAGTTTTGACAAAGAAACAGGTTTGTTTGCCCAATCTACGGACTGCACTGAAAAAGATGCTTCAACAGTTGACAGTTGACAGTTGACAGTTGACAGTTTAAGAGCGACCTCTACCTAGAAAAAAGAGGATTGGAGTAATGAATAGTCTGATTTTAATTTCTCCCGATCGGACGGGCGGGCTTTCAACCAATTCTTTCTGGTAATAAACCCGGTTTCTAGCCATTCGCGAGCAATTTCTGTAAAATTTGACAAAATTTAAAACACTTCGCGCAAGTCGAAAAAGCTTTATTCACAGCCGTTCTTACCAGTTTTACCTAGCAGTGGACGCGCAAACCTCATCTAGAACTAGAGACTCGGAATGCTTCCCTAATTCGATCGCTCGAATATCGGTACCTTAGGGCAGTTATATTTACTAAAGTGTGTAAGCTTCATCAGTTAGGGCGCGAAGTGTTTCGTTTGTAACAAGGAATTCAGTTGTTCAAAAATTGGAAGTTCCGCGCAAGTTGGAAAAGCGGTTTAACATACCGATTGCTCTACCCCTGAGCTACAGCCCCTTGAACGGGACTGACAGGATTTGAACCTGTGACCAATTGGTAGAATTGTGTGTATGCGCTTTAGATGTTAGGGCGCGAAACTGAAAATACCAAAGGGATATTTTCCCTTATTTTTCATAAGGTTTGATCGTTCGGACTTTAGTCCGCAGAAAAAGAAGGACTGAAGTCCGAACGATCAAACCTTTCTCATGAAGAAGGTTGAATCAAAATGTTGTGATAAAAAAGTCACTTCGCGCAAGTTAAGAAAGCCGTTGTTCATACGCAGGAGTTGAACCCGCGACCGTTTCTTTAAAAAGAAATGCTCTACCATGAGCTAGTATGTAAGCTTCCTTTGTGAGGGCGCGAAGTGGAACTTTTAACCGCGTTACAGATATAAAAACTTAAGGTATGAGAGGCGGCGCACGAGTCAGAGAAGCTTTGTTTTTTACGCCTCGCGGCGAGGTAGGAATCGAACCTACGATTCGATTTTAAGTCGAACGTTACCAGTTTGTAAGCTTCTTTAGTTGGGGTGCGCCCCCGACAACCGATAATTTTTTATTCCGCGCAAGTTGGAAAAGCTTTTGACAACTTCTAGCGTGTTTACCATTTCACCATAAAAGCCGAAGCCTTCAGCGGGACTTGAACCCGCAATCTTTTCAGAGCTAGAACCTTAATGTTTGTATGCTTCTCGAATTAGGGCGCGGAATAAAAGTAAATTCCTAGCCGTAAACTGCTTCTGGGCGGACAATTAAATCACCGCTGGGACGGCGATCGAGCACGTAAGAGTCGAAGCGATCGCTCTTGACATCAAAATGATTGGCCAGACGTTCCTGAATTGTTTTGTCGCTCATTCCTGCCGCGATACCCAGTTGGTTTTCTGCCACATCATAGGAACGTCCTTCAAAACGAATGTGAACCATAACTGTTACCTCCTTAAGCGATTTTAGATTTTAGATTTTGGATTTTAGATTTGGGATTAGTAGCTGTTATGCTCTTTAGTTGTGGCGTTAGTCGGTAAAAATTGCCAGCATTAGCATCAGCGCTAACACGACAATTTTTACATAAACAAACGCCGCTCTAAATGGTAAGCTTGTTTGAGATGGCGGATTTCTTCAGTCTTTTGGAGCGATCGCACTCGATCGCAACTGTGCTGTTCTGCATCCGCCTGAGATTCGTTGAAATTCGGCTGTTCACTTACAATATCTGACTCTGGTCGAGTCAGTCTGTAACTGAACAGTCTCGTGAAAAGTAACAACATGACAATTAAGTCTGTATTGCAAGACTTTCAAATTGATGTTCCTTGAAATCTCGAACGCTATTTAGTTGTCAAGGTTCAGATGTGGTACGGAAAATACAGGTTTTTGGCTCTCCTGCGCTTTCCATATGTCTATACTACATACATACTACAAGAGTGTCAAGGGGGTAGGAAAAGTTTTTTAGATACAGGTACGTAGTTGCCCTTGGGCGCTCTTTCATATATATATTAAGAGCGCC
>NZ_JAUBOJ010000239.1:0-11432 GCF_036700185.1 Microcoleus sp. BM001215392
ATATGCGTCAATTAACTCCGCTTTACTCCAATAAAGGCGTTTCTAGTAATTAGACCGAGCGAGCAATCTCTTCACTTATAGATCGGAATTCATCTCATTTGTCGAGATATTGAAATGAAACATTTATCGATCGATCGTCTGGGTCTGGTACAAGTAGCATTCATTGTTGAGGCCAGCAAGCCCGAGCTAGCTGCAATTGTATATCTTTTTCAGTTCAGAGGCTCTGGCAATCTAAGAAATTTTCAATAATCATGAAATAACTTATTACTAAAGTTGCCAAATTTTAAACATAAATTGACAACAATCTCAAAAATAGCTGAGCGCCAAGCGGGCATCAGGAGCGCAGGTTTGTCCTCGATAAATTTTGGGTCGATCGAGAATTGAGAATTCGCGATCGCAGCCAAACAGATCGCAGAACCAGAAGCCATACAAACAGAATTTACAGTTAAAAAAGCCAAAATGCTCGCTCCCAAATTAACCGCCCTCTCATCACCAGCAGAGGCTCAACCCTGCCAGGAATCTGCTAATTTTAATTTTTGAAATTTCGCAGCAGCAAGCAGTTGCAAAATCGATCGATTAGTTTGCGACAGCAATTAGGGTAACGGGGCTGTACTCCCGATGAATATTGCGCCGGAGTGCGGGTGAAGCTGCTAGTCCTGGTAAATCTGCTGGGCATCTTGATAGAGGAAGTGCGGGGATTTGGGAAGAGGGGGGAGAGGAATTGAGGGGTAACAACTATAGTGCGGTGAAGATGTGCTTTTATAAATGCCCGGCGGGAGCATATCATGCTTGGAAAAAAGTATTTTTCTGAGAGTGCGAGCTCTTCAAAAACTTGGGAACACTTGCTTGTACTAGCTCGGGAGGACGATCGCGCGCGGTTAAAAGCCAAACTCAGATGCTCGCGTGCGCCGCGAGCAAGCGTAGAAAATATGACTAACAACTAACGTGAAATCCGGCTTAGTTACAGGCCAACATACAATCTACGTTCGCAAGTCCTGAAAAACGTTAAAGTAAGAAACAACTCGGAAATTGCAAAGGTTTGCTTGAAAGTTTGGCTGATGGGAAATCGGGATAACCAGTCAATTTCTAATTTAGGTGAAGTGGGGGGTATCGGCGGCGATACTGCGTCAGAAGCACTGTGGCTGCGCGATCGAGCTTTGGCAGCTACTAGCAGCGGTATTATTATTGCTGACGCCAATGCGCCCGACTGTCCCGTAATTTATGCCAATCCGGCCTTTGAACGGATCACAGGGTACTGCGCCCGTGAAATCTTGGGGCGCAACTGTCGATTTTTGCAAGGCCCCGATACCGATCGCACTACGGTAGCTAAGATCCGCGAAGCCTTGCGCGAAGGTCGAGCATTGCAGGTGACAATCAAAAATTACCGCAAAGACGGCACTGCTTTTTGGAACAAATTGTCGCTATCTCCCCTGCGAGACGACAGCGGTAATTTGACTCATTTTGTCGGAACTCAGTCCGACTTATCCGAACGCATCGAAGTCCAGGAAGCTTTACAGCAAGCCAACGACCAACTGCAAACGATTTTGGAAGCTGTTCCGGGCATAGTATCTTGGATTAGCTCGGATTTGCGGTATTTGGGCGTCAACCGCCACTTAGCTAAACTGCACGGTTTGTTACCGTCGGCTTTTGTCGGTCAAGATATCGGTTTTCTGGGCGTAAGCTCGGATTTTCACTCTTTTGTGGTGGAGTTTTTTGCCAGCGACGCTACGGAAACGGTGAAAGAACTCAGCGCTAAGGTGAAAACCGACGGCGGACAGTCGGCGGCACACTATTTGATTGTGGCTCAAAAGTACGATCGGGGTAACGCCGCTTGTCTGGTAGGGATTGACATTACCGAGCGCAAGCTGGCAGAAGAAGCTCTGGTGCTGACTCGCAAGGCGGTGGAAAGTTCGAGCGACGCGATCGGCATCAGCGATGCTGACGGCACTCACATCTATCAAAATCAAGCGTTTTCTCAGCTATTTGAATGGGAAACCGCAGAGGAATTTAAACTCGCTGGAGGTATACCGGCGGTTGTTGCTGACCCCGCAGTCGCCCTGGAGGTTCTGGACACGATCGCGCAGGGTTATTCTTGGTCTGGTGAAATTACCAACCGCACTAAAAGCGGCAAAATTTTGCAAGTGCTGCTGCGCGCCGATGCAATTAAAGACCGCACAGGGACAATTGTCGGTCAGATTTACATGAATACCGACATTACCGATCGCAAGCGCACGGAACAAGAACTGCGACAAAGCGAGAAGCGTTTTCGCTCGCTGATTGAAAATGCTAGAGACATTATTGTAATTCTCGACGAGAAAGGCTTTTGCCGCTATGTCTCTCCTTCCGCCGAGCGGATTTTGGGCTACCCGACGGGGGAAGTGCTCGGCCGCTCTGTATTTGACTTGATTCACCCCGATGAATTACCGATGGTGGATCAAGTTTTTCAAGGTGTCATCCAAATGCCGAGAGTTGGGCTGGGATTGGCGGAATACCGAGTGCGGCACAAGGACGGTTTTTGGTGCGTGTTGGAAGCGGTGGCGACGAATTTGCTCTCTGAACCTTCGGTGCGCGGAATTGTCGTCAACTGTCACGACGTGACGGAACGCAAGGCGGCTGAAGACCAATTGTTGCACGATGCTTTGCACGACGCGCTGACGGAATTGCCGAACCGCGCTTTGTTGACTGACAGGTTGGGCCAAGCTTTTGCGCGCGTTCAACGGCATCCGAACTATCAATTTGCGGTGCTGTTTCTGGATTTGGACAGGTTTAAGGTGATTAATGACAGCCAGGGACACCGCACGGGCGATCGGCTATTGGTGGCTGTGGCTCGCCGTCTCTTAACTTGTTTGCGCCCCGGCGATACGGCGGCTCGTCTGGGCGGAGATGAATTTGTGATTTTGCTCGAAGAAATTCAAGGTGTTGATGAAGCCATCGCCCAAGCTAAGCAAATTCTTAAGGCGATCGAACGACCGCTTTATTTGGAAGGTCATAAAGTTTTAATTACTGCTAGCATCGGCATTGCTTTGAGTACCGACAAATATCAGTGGCCGGGAGATATTTTGCGCGATGCTGATATTGCCATGTATCGCGCCAAAGCTCTCGGAAAAGCTCGCTACGAAGTGTTTACAAGTTCGATGCACACTCGGGCTGTGGCTTTGATGAACTTGGAACACGATTTGCGGCAGTCGATTGAAGAACTGAATTTGACATATTCAATAGTGGATTTTGCAGGTCTGCCCCCGGCGGAGAACTCCCCATTCTGCGAAATCGACTGGAAGCTGGAGCGTCCGAAATCACAATTTACTCCTCCTCAATTGGAATGTCCTTTTACTGTTTATTATCAGCCGATTGTTTGTTTGAAAAGCGGCTCGGTTATCGGATTTGAGGCGCTGGTGCGCTGGCTGCACCCCGAACGCGGTTTAGTTTCTCCGATGGAATTTATTGCAATGGCGGAAGAAACTGGGTTAATTATGCCTTTGGGTTTGTGGGTGTTGAACGAAAGCTGCCGACAAATTATTCAGTGGCAGAGTTTGAACTTACCTGTGGGAAATTCGCGGCTGACAGTAGCAGTAAATCTTTCGGGAAGGCAGTTTTCTGAGCCGGAGTCGATCGAGCAAATTAAGCAAGTTTTGCAGGAAACTGGTGTTAACGCTCGCTGTTTGAAGTTGGAGATTACTGAGACTGTAGTGATGGAAGATGGGGAAGCGGCGGCGGCTATGCTTTCGCAGTTGAGAGAATTGGGGATTGAGCTGTGTATTGATGATTTCGGTACTGGTTATTCGTCTCTGAGTTATTTGCACAAATTCCCGATTAATATTTTGAAGGTCGATCGCTCTTTTGTCAGTCGCATCGGAGCAGCGGGCGAAAATTTGGAAATCGTGCGGGCGATCGTCATGCTGGCGCGCAGTTTGGGGATGGAGGTAGTCGCAGAAGGTGTCGAAACCGCCGTGCAATTGGCTCAACTGCGGGCGATCGGCTGCGAGTACGGTCAGGGGTACTTTTTCTCTAGACCTCTCGACAGCGAGGCTGCTACAGCTTTATTGAGGCGATCGCCCAAATGGTAATCCGATCTACAATAGTTAGTAGGGTGCGTCAGTCCGCAAACGCTCGATCGTCGTCCCACAACTTCACCTGACGCACCCTACAAAGTCTATAAAAATCAACTCATACCAAAACCTATGTCTCAATCAATCGCCCCAGTTTTAGAACAAAAGCAAACAGATACTTCTCCGACTTTAACCTTTGAAGAATACAGAGTTTATCAAGGAGAAACCGATGTACAATACGAACTGTACAAAGGCAAATTAATCCCGATGCCAACAGCAACAATTTTACATATCAAAATTTGCGAATATTTGGTTTACAAATTGCAGCGTTATTTAGCCGATCGCAATCTCGACTTAGTAGTGAAAACTAGCTTAGGAGTGAGAACAGATGAAAATAAATCCCGGATTCCCGATGTAGTCGTCTGCACTAAAAGTCTTCTCGAACAAGCTGCTGCTAGACCCGGTGCAGGCATCCTCGATTTTGATGAAAAGCCGCTATTAGTGATAGAAGTAGTCAGCCAAGATCGGCGGGCAGATTATGTGATCAAACGGGGAGAGTATGAACAAGCTAACGTACCAGAATATTGCATTGTTGACCCTAAACTTGGCAAGCAAAAAATTAGGCTTTTTGCATTGATTGAAGGTGAAGATGGTTACACTTACACAGATTTCTTGCCCGGTGAGGAAATTATATCTGTAGTATTTCCAGATTTCGTTTTATCGGTGGATGAAATACTGAATCCACCATTGGTAGACGAGTTAGTGAAGGCAGAACGAGCTCAGTTGCAGGAATCACAGCAACAAGCCGTAATCGAACGTAAACGCGCTGAGGAGCAGCGTAAACGCGCTGAGCAGCAGAGTCAACGCGCTGAGCAGCAGAGTCAACTCGCTGAAAGATTAGCAGCGAGGTTGCGGGAATTGGGAGTAGATCCTGATACTGTCGTTTAAATTTAAAATAATCAGAAATACTCGCTGAGGTCACAAAGATATGTCTGAACCTATTGTGCCAGTTAATGAAGAAAATCAAGTTGATGATTCACCCACATTAACTTTTGAAGAGTACCGAGTTTATCAAGGGGAACCTGATGTACAATATGAACTGTATAAAGGTAAACTCTTAGCAAAACATAGGTTTGAATCAATTCCGCCAGTTTTCACAGAACAGCCAGTTGATAATTCACCCAGATTAACTTTTGAAGAATACCGAGTTTATCAAGGAGAACCTGATGTAAAATATGAACTGTACAAAGGCAAATTAATACCAATGCCAACAGCAACAGTTCTACACATCAAAATTTGCGAATATTTAGTTTACAAAATCCAGCGTTACCTAGCCACGCACAATCTCGACTTAGTAGTAAAAACTAATCTAGGAGTCAGAACCGATGAAAATAAGTCCCGGATTCCTGATGTAGTTGTCTGCACTCAAAGTCTTTTGGAACAAGCTGCTGCTAGGCCCGGTGCAGGCATCCTCGATTTTGATGAAAAGCCGCTGTTAGTGATAGAAGTAGTCAGCGAAAATCACCCTGAATATTACATAATTAAACGAGCGGAGTACAACTTAGCTGATGTGCCGGAATATTGGATAGCCGATCCGAAGCAGAATAAGGGAAAGCTGCGGGTTTTAGCATTTCCAGAAGACGACGATATTTACGAACAGAATGATTATTTGCCGGGGCAAGAAATCGCATCTGTACTATTTCCAGATTTGGTTTTGTTGGTGGACGAAATACTTAATCCGCCATTGGTTGAGGAGTTAGTGAAAGCAGAACAAGCTCGATTGCAGCAACTCGAACAGGAAGCTGTAATCGAACGTCAACGCGCTGAAAGATTGGCGGCTAAGTTGCGGGAGTTGGGAGTAGATCCTGATACTGTTTAAGGAATTGAAATAGTGGCACTCGCATCAATTCTACCTCAATCATCTAATCGCAAGTCGCGCAGGAAGTAAAAGCGATCGCGCCCTAAATTATCTGCTTGAATTCGCCCTGCATAACCTGTTAGGGGAGAAGAAAGTTCTACTAAAATTTCGTGCAACTCTTCGCGGGACAAATGCTTGGGTGGGTTAGACATGGAATACGCACCGCTCAAAGCATCAACACTGGCTCTTTCAGAACCTGTAGTTGCTAAATACTTTTTCAGAATAGAAAGAACGTGCGATCGCACTTTAATTTCTTGTTCAACTTGCTCAATATATTTAGCAACTTCATCATCAGATTGTCCCGGTTTTAAGTATTCTTTCAGTTTAAATAAGTCCACCGAGTTAGGATATTTGCTTTGCAGTTTAACCAGTTTTTCCAGCGTTTCAGGGTTCATAATTGCCATACCGTGTACTTTTGCTGCATCCATAAGTTGAGGAGTTGGAACGCCAGGGCCAATAATCAACTTAGTGGCTTTTTTGAGCATTTCTGCATCTCTGAGGCGTAACGTTCCTAAATTCAGCAATTGAACCGCTGTATCGTTAGGAATTTTTTTACCCGCTTTGCACTCACCAACCAGAGGGTAAGGTTTTGAGCAGAATAAATCTAAGCCGCCAGCACCACCTTTGTGAGCATAATCTATGGTAAATCCCAAAAACTCAAGGCTATCGCGCACTATAATTTCAAAGTCTGTTCCTGCTTGATAGTTACTTATGTTTGTATCTAGTTCTTTGGTGCGATTTCCCAAAGATGCTATGGTATTTATCCAAGATAAATCCGGTTTGATTGGTTTTACAGGCTTATCGTTACTCCAACCTAGAAATATTTTGATTTCTTCATCTAGTTGTTTGGCTTTTGGGTTGGTGGTGGATAAATGCACTAATGCACTTTGCAACTCTTCCAATTCTGGATGTTGGGGAGGCTCTAGTTTTTCCAGCTTTTTGCAGAGTTTTGCAAATATAGACTCGCTCAACACAGGCGTTGAATCAGTCACAGTGAGGGATTTTGGCAAAGATACAAAATTCCCGCTGGGATGCACTGGGATTTCATGCGACTGAGGCAGTAAATAAACCCGCAGGTAAGCTACAAAAATAAAAGGACGCTGCTGGAGAATTTGCTGTAATGCCTCTGTTTTCCAGACTGTTAATCGCGACAAAGCCTCTAATGATTCAGGTTCATTCACCATTTGGCACAATTCGCACCTAGCCCAAGCTTTGATCGAAACTTTATCTGAAACTACCAGTGGGAGTTCTAATTGCCCTGACTCTGAAAACAAGCTCATTTGCTTAGGTTTCATCAAGGGCATATTAGAATTATCGGCTGGATAGAGTGCATATTGTTCTCCCGGATTAAACATTCGCCAAACTATTGCTGCAATCATTCGCCCTTGAATTAAAGCTTCTACGTCTGGAGCAGGCAAACGGATAGCCCTGTCAATGTTGACTAACGACATGAGAGTATTTGTGCCAATATGAAGTTGATAGTTTAGGAAGCCTTAATTAAACTCGCTCAGTAAATTCTCGCACGACTTATCTAATTCTTCTGACTCCGATAAGTCATCCATAATAGACTCCGCTACAGCTACGGGTTCATCTTCAATCAGATCCGTAGGAACCTCATAGGAGGGATCGCTGAGAATCTCTTTAAGCAAGGGGTTACTAGCCCCTAGCATTTTCTGGGCACCTTTTTCTGCAATAAAATTGAAAATTTCCTCCTCACTCACCCCATAATCTACTTCGCGCTTCTGATAAACAGCCCGAATAGCTAACAGCGGTTTAATTTCATCTTCTTTGAGTGGGACATATTCTCCACCTTGCTGTTTAATGAGCGGTACAAGATACTTTTCCTCAAGGTATGAAGTAATCTTTTTGCTCTGGGAACGAACCAAACAACCGCGAGTTAAATTAAAAGTTTGGTAATCATTTAACCTTTTCAAACCTGCTCCCAATCCTTTGCCACCAGAATACTGAAGCACTGCAACTCCAATGTTTACATCTGTTCCGTTGTCTTTGACAATTACCTTGAAATTGATGTAATCATCCTTGCCTCCACGTTTCTTAACTTTATCTGTGGCTGACTGAACTGTCACCCTTTCCACCGTCTGACCAATCAAACTCTGAAAGCCAAATAAAATAGCATCAGCAAGCAGATAATTATCTTCTAAATAAATTCCTATGTCTTCCTCTAGCTCTTTGACAAAAGCAAGTTCAACGGGATTAGAAATCTCGGGATTTTTAGTGCCTTCACCCGTAGAAATAGGAGGATTACAATTTTCTTTACACCACTTCAAAACCTCTCTAGCAGTGGGTTTTTCTTTGCCAAGGTCGCTGAGTTGAATTTGAGTGAAGGGATAAATTGGCTCAGGAGGAATTAAGGTTTGCCGTTGATAATATTTGTCCAACCAAAAGCTAACCAAGTTAACAATTGATTCCCCATCCATGTATTTTAAGTCAATCGGATTTCCCTGAACCGAAACCTTAGTGTACACTCCACCAGGTAGCTGCTTAATTTTATTGCTCCATTGAGCAGGCATCATTACACTCAGTATCAAACCCAGGTTGAGATTTTGGAACAAATCTTTGATTAGTCCTGCAACAATCTGACTGATGTGTAAGCCACTAATATCGTCGTAGGCATCAGGCGTGTCTAACTCATCAAAGCAAATAACCAGTTCCTTGTACTCACTAATCAAATCTAAGATTTGCAGAACCGCCTCAAAAGATTGGCATTGACTCGGTAATTCCAATTCATTAGCTTTGTATTGAGCAAGCTCTTGACCCTCTAACCATTTGATTGCATAAAGTGATTGTTCGTCGGAAAGTGTCCAGAAAATGGCCTTGACAATATCAGGATCGCTAACACTTTTCGCTTGCAAAAATGCTCTTGTTAGTTCCTTGACCCACTTCTTTACTTGCCTTGAAGTGCCGTTTTTAAATTTTTGCAGAAATTCTTGAGTAGCAAAAACTTTAGCGTTTGATTGAGCAATCTGTAAAGCATTGTTAGCCATTGCCGTTGCTAGTTCTTGCCACTGTCTCACCCCGTCCCTGCCAATCTTTCCAAGGCTCTCAGCCAATATTCGCTGAAATCCTTGTTTAATTTGACCGATATTACCGTATTTATTAGCGTAGACAAATAATCCCCCGCCATGCTCCTGTAAACGATGGCGGATGCGGCTAATAATGTGAGTTTTTCCGGTTCCATCCTGAGCAGTTATCGCGATCGAAGTTGTCTTGTAGTGACCAGCACGAATTTGAGCAAGTGCCTGAAATACAGCATCAGAGGCGTGGGCATTTATTGTCTCAACATCGAAGAATTCCTGACCCCAAACATCACCAGCATTTAGAAAAGGAGGTTTTGCAAATGGGTTTTGACTTAAAAGAGCTGCGTTAAGGTCTTCAAGGGAGGAAACAGGAGAAGTAGTCATAGCTTCTGGTGTGAGGTTAACGAATTTACAAAAGGATTTAAGCCGATTTTAGGAATTTAGCCGTTTGACATAGTAACGAAGTGCACCAAGTGCAGTTTTGATTGAATCTTCTGCCTTATCGATCGTAATATCTGTCATTTCACCCCCGATTAGCTGAAAAATATCATTAGCCTGCATTTCCAACAGCCACTCATTGAACTGCGATCGCCCAACTCTTTCCCCGATCGCCCGCCGCATCCGATAAATCGGCACTAAATCGTCTAAGTTGTAATCCCGGTTCAAGCTGTCGTACACATCGATCGCCACAGCCTTAAAATTGTCATAGGAGGCGATCGCCCCTACATCCTCCTTCCCCGTCTCCACAGCAACACTCGCCGCACCATCCTGATGCCGAATCCACTTCAGCAGAGCATTTCCCAGCCGAGTACCGATTTGAGAACCATCAAACTCAAACAGAGAATCCCGACTTTTCAAGCCCTGCGCTAAAACCTCTTTCCCCTTCGCGCTCAACTCCACCCGCGTCACCCGATTTACCAGCGAATACTCGATCGCCCCAGATTCCTGCAACTGCGCGAGCACTTCCAGATACCTCTGACTCGTCTCATTAGTCCGCACAATCCGCTTCGTCAAATCCCCCTTTTTAACCGGAATCTGACCGCCGCCCAAATCCCACAAATTCAGCAATACCCGAACTTTCGCCTTCGCCTCCCAAACCGCTTGCTCTTCGGGCGTCCCAGTTTTAGACACAGGAATTTCATTTTGCTCAGACATATGTATACCTTTAAATACCTATTGTTAGTATCAAATTTTACCAGAAATTTTGCTGAAAAATATCTCAACTTCTCAGTAAAATAGCGCGCGAGGCGGAGCACAACCTATGCAAACTTCATTTTCAAATAATTGGCATTGACTAAAATTTGATTATTTGATACAATGGCTGACTGGACGATCGATCGCACTTCAAAATATCTACAGTCAATCAGATCGATCGTACATTTCCATCAAAACAATCGGAATTAACGCAACTTACCAGAAAGAATTGGTTTAAAGCCCAAAGCCCGCGAGAAATTAAAATCAGACGATTTATTACTCCAATGCTCGGACTTCCAGGTAGAGGTCGCCCTCAAGCCCTCAAGCGGTCAACGGTCAACGGTCAACGGTCAACTTAGCAACCTCAACAAATATAGCGCTCCCAACCGCAGTCAACCACCAGCAATTCAACTTAACTGCGACTTTAGTTCAATAGCCGATTCCGCCTTTAGAAAGACGCATTCAACCGACACATCTCGTTACATTGCAATCAAAGCATAGAACAGAATTTTACCCATGAAAACTATTCCCGACCAAATTGCAGACATCAAAGAAAAACTGCCAGATTTGACTCCCACCCCTCCCGGTTTAAAAGCCCAAGTATCCAGCCACGACCTCAAATCCCGTTTAGATTGGGGCGAACCCGGACTGACAATCATCGACGCCCGCGACTTTGAAAGCTTCGACAAAAGTCGCATCACCGGTGCCGTACCAATGCCAAGCGACGAATTAGTAGAGCGTGCCAAATCCAGCCTAGAGCCCGAACGCGACATCTACATCTACGGCGAAACCGACGAACAAACTGCTGAAGCAGCCAATCTGCTACGCGCAGCCGGCTTTAGAAAAGTAGCCGAATTAAAAGGCGGAATTCCTGCTTGGAAAGCCATCGACGGCCCCATCGACGGCGCTGTCGAACACGGTACTCCCGGCCCCGACGCCTACAATGTTTTCGCTCGTTTGGAACATCACGCCAAAGCCCAGAAAATTAACAAATAATCTCACACAATACCTCGATACCCGACTTCTTCAAGAAGTCGGGTATCTAACAGAACAATTTGTTTGTAGTAAGAACTGAAGTTCTTAGCAAATAAAACTTTTAAGAGAGGACTAAAGTCCTTACTACAAACTTTTAAGAGAGGACTAAAGTCCTTACTACAAACTTTTAAGAGAGGACTAAAGTCCAATGGCACTGAAAAAGTGAGCAAAAAAAAATCTGTAAGGCAATATCTACATAGA
>NZ_JAUBOJ010000240.1:0-11413 GCF_036700185.1 Microcoleus sp. BM001215392
ATTGGTTATTGGTTATTGGTTATTGGTTATTGGTTATTGGTTATTGGTTATTGGTAATCGGAACACCAACTGTCACAGGTCACAGGTCAACTGTCACAGGTCAACTGACAACTGTCAACTGTCACAGGTCAACTGACAACTGTCAACTGACAACTGTCAACTGACAAATGTCAACTGACAACTGTCAACTATCAACTGTCAACCGATCAAGCTGGTGCTGGAATGCCCGGTAAATCGCCATCAAAATCAGGAACCAAATCGATCGGATTCCACACCTTCGCCTGACGCACAGGTTCCAACTCTTCCCCAGGAAGAGGTTTCACACCCTGCGTTACCTGATGCACCCACCAATGTTCCTGGGTTTGCACCGACCCGAATCCCGCTGCCCCCACCCAAGCATCCATACTACCAGTGGCATAAGACTTAATATAAGGTTCTTCAAAGATATCAGTCAGCCACTCTGTCTGTCGCAAAGTTTTTTGATTTCCGTCCAAAATTGCCACTTGTCCCCCAACCTTCAGCAGTCGGAAGCTTTCTCGCAAAATTGCCCGCGAGACAGCAGGCGGCGTTTCGTGAAACAGCAAGGAAGCTGCGACTAAATCGAAGCTGGCGTCAGCAAAAGGCACGCTTTCGGCATTGGAGTGCAACCACTCGATATTTAAGTCGGCTTTTTGGGCTTTCATGGAGGCGACTACGAGCATATATGGCGACAAGTCCAGCCCGACAACTTCCGCTTCGGGAAAGGCTTGTTTGAGCATCAAGGTCGTCGAACCGGTGCCGCATCCCAAATCGATAATTCGGCGGGGTTTCACCCGCACAGCATCAATTAAGCATTGTCTGACGACTGTTTCGTGGGGAGGCAAAACGTATTGCGTGATTGGATCGTAGGAAACGGCTGCACTGGGGTTGAGGTAGCCGCCTTTGATGCCGTGAAAGTTTTGGCTGCTGTAATATTCGGGATAAACTAGGTTGGGTTGTCGGTGGCGATCGCCCGCTGTTTCCCAGTCGATACCCTCGTAGAGTCGTTTCAGTGCTTGTTCGTCGATCGCCAGTCGAATCAGGGGCGACAAAAACCGCTCAAAAATTGTATCCTTGCCAACAGCCATAAAACTCCTTTCACAAAAACTCTTTTAATTTTAGCGAATCGCAGCCCGAGAATCAGTCGGTTTGCGGTTTGCGGTTTGCGATTTGCGATTTGCGATTTGCGATTGATTGGCGTTTACCTCCGGTACATTGCTTGTTGCCTAACTTCCCTATTCCTGCTTGCTGCGGGATGCTCCTTAGTAATCGGAATTTTTAGCATAAACTCTGTCCCACCACCCGGAGGTTGAGAAATTTTGATGCTGCCGCCGTGTCCGTCCACTACAATTTTGTAGCTAATTGCTAATCCCAAACCAGTGCCTTGACCCACGGGTTTCGTTGTAAAAAATGGGTTAAAAATCTGGTCTTTAATTGTGTCAGGAATTCCCGGCCCGTTGTCGGCGATCGATATTTTCATAAATTTTACGCCATTTTCGCGAGCTACTCCCGTGGAAATAGTAATGATTTTATCCAGGCGATCGCTCTCGTTCAAGGCATCGATTCCATTGCTCAGCAAGTTCATAAACACCTGATTTAGCTGAGACGGATAACACTCTACAGAAGGCAGTTTTCCATATCTCTTGACGATATAAATTCTATTTTTAATTTGGTTGGAGAGCAGCAGCAAGGTATTGTCCATACCTTCGTGAATGTCCGCCAGCTTTTTGTCTGATTCATCGAGACGAGAAAAGTTTCGCAGAGAAAGAACTATGCTGCGAATCCGTTCGCTGCCTATTTTCATTGAATTCAAAATATGCGGCAAATCTTCCTCTATAAAATCTAGCTCTATTTCTTCGGAAAAATCGGCAATTTTTTGCGGGATATCGGGAAATGTTTCTCTGTACAAACTCACCAAGTCTAATAAATTTTGCGAATATTTTGTGGTATGAGGCAAATTAGCCGAAATGAAGTTGACCGGGTTGTTAATTTCGTGCGCTATCCCCGCCACCATTTGACCTAGGGATGACATTTTTTCGCTCTGCACTAAATGAGTTTGTGTTTGTTTGAGTTCGTGTAAGGCACCATTGAGCAGTTTTACTTGGTTTTGGGTTTGACTGTAAAGGTGAGATTGAGTAATGGCGATCGCTAGTTGGTCTGCTACAGCTTTTAACAGTTGGATTTCTTCTGCACTCCAAAGCCAATGAGTAGAATGACTGCAAATTAAATAACCCTGCGGTTGGTTTTTTGTCTGAACTGGCACGGCTAAATAACTATTAGCGTTAAGTTCGATCCATTGACTTGTACCATCAGCCAAAGTATCGCTGGTCAGAATAATTGGCTCGCATTCGTGGTCGCTGCATACCGATAAATTTTCGACCAAGTAAGACTCAAACTTTATGACTTCTTTGGGACAATCTGATTCACAAGATTCCCACAGGATTTGTAACATTTTGTTTTGCGGTTCGTACCAACCAAAAGCCGCCCGTTCTAGATGTAGCAAATTTACGAGTTCTTCGACTGTACTTTGGACTATTTCGTCTAATTCTAGGGACGCGCGAATGCGTCCAGCAATCCGGTTGAGCATGGCTTCTCGCTCTGCTTGGGTGCGATTGTTTTCGGAAGAATAAATTACCCAAATTGCTGCTATCATTGCCGGGCCAAGCAGTCCGGCGACGGCTGATGTTAGCAAATTTAATGCTTGTAGTTGGGATTCAATATTTTGGCGAGGAATTACTAAAGCCATCGACCAGTTAACTTCGTCTAGGGGAGCGTAGGCTACATACACCCATTTGTTATCTATTTTTACCAGTTCGATGTTCGTCTGGCGAGCGATCATTTTCCGCGCAATTGTGGAGAGTGCCGGGTCTTGTGATTGTGAAAAACTTGGGGCCGGCTGGTCGAGATTTCCGATTAAGTTGCTGTTGGGATGAACAATTGGCACTCCTTCTGAATTGAGTGCAAAAGCATAACTGTCTGAACCGTACTGCAAGTTGTTAGCGACATATGCTATTCGGTCTAATTTAATCCCGCCCGAAAGGACTCCAATTGCTTTATTGGCAGAGGGAGGTAAGGCCCAAATAGGAGCTGAAATGTTGATTGACTCAACTTTTGTACTGTGGCCGAGCAGCGGGTCGGAAACGTTGAGCTTCCCTAGCATTGCTGTTTGAAAGTGTTGGCTGTCTTTGTTGTTTGAGCGGTTGCCTAAAGTGTTGATTAGCGAGCCGTTTGGTTCAATTAATGACAGAGCAAAATAATCTTTTAACCTGTATACTTCTCCTTGCAACCGAGGTTCTACTAATGTCCAGTTCATAGTCCGAACCGTAGGAGAATAAGCAAGAGTTTCTATTTCTGCTTTGCGGCTGCTGAGCCAGCGATCGATTTCCTCGGTGCCTTTTTCCAGTTTTAATAGTGCTATTTGCTTTAAGTTATCCAGGATTAGTCCGCGGACAACGAAATAACTGATGCAAGCAGTTGTGCTGATGCTTAAAGCTGTGGCGCCAAGAATTAGCAGGGTCAGCAAATGGCGGCGCTGCCGTCTGTGGTGCCAAAGACTGTGCGCTTCCTGCCACCGCGATTGAGCAGAATTCCTGATGTTTTGCCACAGGTGACGCAGCTTTTTTTCTTGGTGGGTTGGCTGGGCAGATACAGCTCTGGTTTGATTTGCTGGGTGTTGCATCATCAAATGTTCTCGTCGAGAGTCTAATCGATCAAACGGCATTCTTCATTCGTTATCCGGCAGAATTAATATTAGGCAAATATTCAGGGTTTGACTCTTCATTGGTCTCACCAATCAGGAGTCATACCACTCTTTTTTTGCGTTGGATACTTCAAAAGTTTTATTTTATATTAAACAATTGGCAATAAATGATGCAGTTTGTGGATGGGATATTGAGTGCATTTCCATTTTTTTTGATAACTACTCCGATCCTGAAAGACAACATTTTTTATTTCGATCGCGCTATCGCATTTTATTTTGGCGTCAACTTTACATTTCGACCTTCGGTATACCCCCTTGAGGTTGGTGGTTTACGATATCTTTAATATCTCTCTCGTTTGTATAACAAAATAACTATAAAGAACACAGAGAAAATACGGAGTTTTTCAAATTAGCAATGTATTATGATGTAGGGTGAAATCCCTGTTGACAAAGTTACAGATTTGCGCTGTGGCTTCAAGGAGAAATTTTTTCATCTAAAGCTTTTTTCGCCAAACGGGTTGCATAAACGGTGAGGGCGATCGTTGCTAGCAAACCAATGCCGTACAGAGTCCACTCAGCAGTAGTGCGCGATCGCCCGCTAGATCCGATTGCAGCCAAACTGCCCGCTAGGGAACCAATATAAACATACATCACAGTTCCGGGAATCATGCCGATCCAAGATGCGAAAAAATAGTCTTTGAGAGATACCTGCGTGACTCCAAAAGCATAGTTAAGCAAATTAAACGGAAAAATTGGCGACAGCCGCGTCAGCAGTACAATTTTCCATCCTTCAGAGGCAACTGCGGAGTCGATCGCCTGAAACTTGAGATTACCTGCTATCTGTTTGGAAACCCAATCGCGAGTTAAATACCTACCTGTTAAAAAGGCGCAAGTTGCACCCAAAACCGAGCCGACGGAAACGCAAACCGTACCGCCAACGACTCCGAACAAAACGCCAGAACCCAGAGTCAGCAACGAACCGGGGATAAATAAAACGGTTGCCAGAATGTATATCAGAATAAAAGCTGCGGGGCCCCAAGGGCCGAGATTGGCGATCGACTCCAGGGCATTTTTGATAATTCCTTGAAAATTGAAAAACTTTGCCGCCACAATCAAAGCCGCAGCTAAACCAATTCCTAAAAATAGCTTCCACTTATTTGATGGTGGTGGATTTTGTTCGCCGGGCGATCGCAAATCATTCATTACCTCAACTCCTCAGTCTAAATTGCTTGCAACTTGGGGACACGGCGCTGCCTTTGGTAGTGTCAACTTAAGTGTGAAATCTTTTGTATCTCTGGTTTGTCCCCGAGTCTCGATCCCCCTCGCATCCCCCTTAAGAAGGGGGACGAAAGAGAGGAATCTTGTCCCCCCCGCATCGTTGCGGGGGCTAGGGGGGATCTGGCCTTAATCGCCAGACAGAAGACTGATATTAAGTTTGAACTTAAGTTGACACGACACAGCGCCGTGTCCCGTATTTCACACAATAGAAAACTGCGATCGGCGCAAATTTTCCCTGAAATCAAATCAACGTACCGCCACAACTAGAACCGCTACCCGCCGTACAGCCGTAGCAATAAGCAGCGGTTTGCACCTCTTGAATTACATCTAAACTACCAGATTCTAGCAATTTAGCAACAGTTATCCTTTCCCCGCTGCCAGTTTTCGCCGACAGATTTTCCATTTGGTTAAAATCGCAGTCGTAAACATTGCCCAAATAGTCGATCGACAATTCATTGCGGCACATTAAATGTTCCAAAGTACCGGGATTAAAGTTATCCTCCAAAAACCCCAGATAAGGCTTGTGCAGCTTTTTGTGTTCCAAATGAAACTTAGTCCGTCCCACAGGCAAATTAGTAATCGCGAACAAGTGATTAAAACAAATCCCAAAATGTTCGGCTAAATAAACCTGATAATCTTGCTGTAACTTGCCCTGTTCCGCTGTCAGCGAAAACTTATCTGTGGTCGGAACCTGCGGATTGTACACCAAATCTAAAATTAAATTTGGATTGTTTCCGTATCCCAACTGATTTAGCTTTTGCAGCGCCAGAATCGAACTGTCAAAAACACCGCTACCGCGCATTTTGTCAACATTATCAGCTTGGTAACAGGGAAGCGACGCCACAATTCTGAGTTGGTGTTGCGCGCAGTATTCGGGAATATCTTCAAAGCCTTTTTCAAAATAAATCGTCAAATTAGAACGAACAATGACCTCTTTACCTGCCGCCCTTGCAGCTTGGGCCAGCGGTTTAAAACCGTAAAGCATTTCGGGAGCACCGCCCGTGAGGTCAACAGTTTTGATTTGAGGAAAACGGCGAATGATTTCAATTAATTGTTCGCATATTTCCGGCGAAAGTTCTTCGGTTCGTGTTGGGCTAGCTTCTACGTGGCAGTGACTGCAAGCGAGATTGCAGCGTTTCCCTAGATTAATTTGTAAAACTGCGATCGGCTTTTTAGTTAAAGCTGAGTTTAGTTTGTTTTTGAAGGGCGTGATTGCGGTCTGAATCATGTGCTAAATTTTTTAGTCTGTGCTCGCAACGAATGTAGAGGCATTCCGGGGAACGCCTCTGATAATTTAGCACGAATTATCAAATTCGGGGACGCATCAAAACCAAAGAAACCGGGTTTTTTGCGGTTTTTGCGAGCTATAATGCGTCTTCTCGAAAAAAACCCGGTTTCTGACCGCCCGTGCATCCAGGACTATTAATCGGGCTTGAGAGAGTCAACTAATTTTTCAACTCGTGCTTTAATTTCACCTCGCACGCGGTGAAAAGTTTCGATTGGTTGTCCGTCGGGGTCGTCGAGTTGCCAATCTTCAAATACTTCTCGCAATACCCACGCTTCGGGTAAATTAACGCCGCAGCCGCACAGAGAAATTACTGCATCGTAGTCTTCTGCGTTGAATTCGCTTAAGGCGTTAGATGTTTGATCGGTGATATCAATGCCGATTTCTGACATGACTTGAATTGCTGTCGGATGAACTCTGCTTGATTCTAAGCCGGAACTGGTGACGGAAATTTTGTCTTTGCCGATGGTTTTAGCGAATCCTTCTGCCATTTGCGATCGACAGGAGTTTCTTTTGCAGACAAACATTACTTTTTTCATTGTTTTTTTGTTGGTTGTTGGTTGTTAGTTGTTGTTTGTTAGTTGTTGTTTGTTAGTTGTTGTTTGTTGGTTGTTGTTTGTTAGTTGTTGTTTGTTGGTTGTTAGTTGTTGGTTGTTGGTTGTTAGTTGTTAGTTGTTAGTTGTTGGTTGTTGGTTGTTGGTTGTTGGTTGTTGGTTGTTGGTTGTTGGTTGTTCGTTGTTGGTTGTGAAGAAGGCCTCGGCGGTTGGAAACCGCTCCTCGTCAAGCGAAGTCTGCCTCCGCAGTGTAAAGAGAAATCCTTGATTCTTCAACCCGCGTCGGCGGGTTTTGTCTGTGTCGCCGCGATTTCAATCGCCGGGTAATTCTTCACGCCCGGTTATTCCAGGGCGCGATTTGCGATCGCGATCGCCTCTTTAGCGGCTTGTTCTTTGCGTTCGCTGTGGCGATCGGTCAAATAGTCGGTGTGTTCCCGCAACAGCAAGGTAAACTTGTACAGTTCCTCCATGACATCGATCGCGCGATCGCGAAAAGCAGAATCCTTCATTGTCCCATCATCATGAAACTCCTGATAAGCCTTAGCAACCGAAGATTGATTGGGAATCGTAAACATCCGCATCCAGCGGCCCAAAATTCTCAAAGTATTCACAGCATTAAAAGACTGCGAACCGCCGCTAACTTGCATCACCGCCAAAGTTCGGCCTTGAGTCGGTCGAACAGCCCCAATACTTAAAGGAATCCAGTCAATTTGGTTTTTCAGAATGCCCGTAATATTGCCGTGCATTTCAGGACTAGACCACACTTGACCCTCCGACCAAAGGCTCAATTCCCGCAATTCTTGAACCTTGGGATGCGTATCGGGAACGCTGCCATAAATCGGCAATTCTAGAGGATTGAAAAACCGAACTTCGGCACCGAAGCCCTCAATAATGCGAGCCGATTCTTCTGCCAACAAACGGCTGTAAGAACGCTCTCGCAAAGAGCCGTATAAAAACAGAATTCTCGGTTTGTGCGTGAAATTTGCCATAATCCTTTCAATTAAAATCTCGAAATCCGTTAGATATTTGCCGGTAAACAGCGACTGCTAACTGTGCGCCCCAAATCGGCGCAACCCAGTAAACCCAGTGGTGATCCCAAATGTCGCCAATAAAAGCCGGGCCGAGCGATCGCGCCGGATTCATGCTCGCTCCAGTAATCGGCCCCATAAATGCAGCTTCTAAGCCTACAGTCAAGCCAATTGCTATCCCCGCAAAACCGATATGAGCGCGCCTGTCAAGCCCCGAACCCAGAATCACAAACATCAGGATAAAAGTTAGAATGGTTTCTAAAATTAGAGACTGCAACCAATTGTCGTTAAGAGGGATAGTTGCACCGAGATTTGCCACTTTTCCCAAGGTAATTAAAAGCATTGCCGAAGCTGCGATCGCCCCCGCACACTGCGCCAAAATATAAGGTAAAACTTTATATTTTGGGAAAAAACCGCTCGCCCAAAATCCTAAGGTTACGGCTGGGTTAAAGTGGGCGCCGCTGATATGCCCGATCGCATAAATCATTGCGGCTACAACTCCACCAAATACAAAACTAACGCCTAAATGAGTTACAGAACCACCGCTAATTTTGTTCACCATCACCGCGCCGGTGCCGGCAAAAACTAGCATAAACGTGCCGAGGCATTCCGCGATCGCTTCTCGCCTGCAATCTCGATTTTCGCCCGAAGCTAACTTTTTTGCTGCTGCACCCATCACTGTCCACTCATTGGTTCATAACAATCATATCAAAAAAACTTGATACGTCAACTCTCAAGGATCGAGCGTGAGGACTCCCTTCCGCATCCAGCCGAGGACTAAGATCCTCACGATCGAACCAATAACGGTTACTTTAGCGGAGATATTCCCAATCAAAAAATATTGATATGTTAACCCCCCTCAGCACAAGGGCGCGCCGGCAGCATCTGACTCAAGCGGCGGTACTCGGCGAGGTAATCTTCCAGGGCGAGAAACTGAGGTAAATTGAGGCTGTAGTAGATCCAGCGGCTTTCTTGGCGGCTGCGAACTAAAGCGGCTTCTTTTAGGGTTTTGAGGTGAAAAGAGAGTTTAGACTGAGGGACTCCCAGCCGATCGCACAAATCGCAAACGCACAACTCCTGTTCTCGCAGCAACTCCAAAATCTGAATCCGCAGGGGGTCAGAAAGAGCGTGAAAGCCTGCAAAGACGAGTTTTTGGGAAATTTGCGGTTTTGGAATGCGATCGGGCTTGGCTGTCGAATTTTTAAGCATCAATTATTTTGAAAAAATCCATACAAAACATCATATTTCTCAGGCTTGATCCCTGAAAATTGCTGAATTTAGCATCGACAGATCCTTCCGAGTAGATATTACTTCTGATTCTGTACCCGCGCGGGCACATCAGTGAGTCCGGTCTTTTGCAGCAGCGAAATCACCCCTACAGATACAATTCCCCCAATAACTACCCCGACAACTATCAAAATCAGGAATAATTTTTGCAGAGTCTTCTTAGTAGCCGGGTGATAGTGTTTCGGCAATCCTTCACCTCGATCGTCAAGTTCTTGCTGCAAGGGGTCTAGCGGATCGGAGGGATTTGAGTTAAAAGGATTCGGTGCTTGATTCATGGCTGGTTGTGGTTCTAGGATGTTAACAACTATTTTAACTTGCGATTTGCACGCAGCAGCTTAAATAATAAATTCTGGTTTGAGTCAACACTCTATAAAATTTATTAAGATACCGAGAATTTTAGCAACATTATTGATGAAATATTCGTCAGTGTCAATTTCGATCGCAATTCCTTGTAGCTTAAAAAATTTCCAGATACTGCCAGTTGTCACAACTCCATAAATTGTCTGAATGTCTTTTTCTTGACGTTGGTTAAATATTTGCGCTGCGATCGTTTCTGCCATGCACTGTCCTAAGCCGGATTGAATGTTGTCATTTTTGGCTTCCACCAAGGCGATAACTGGGGATTCGATGACAAGCTGTTCGGGCGATCGGCTAATCAGAAAATCGCAATCACCGCTCAAGCCCCTAGCAGGATCTACATTGAACTCTCTACCTGAAAATAAACTCATCCGTTCCGGTAGCCGTTTTTAAATTTCAACTAATATCGGCGCGACAATTAGCTCAGAGCGAGCTTTCTCCGAATTTATTTCTAGTGCTAAAGGCAGATTGAATTGCAAAGTTTATTGCAAAAAATTGCTTGGTGCTATTTCGGAAATGTCGGCAAACAAGCCAACCGTTCTACTAAAAGTTATGCCAAAATTTGTCTTAATTTGTTCGACACTAAATTGACTGTAGGGCATTTGACTCCCTCTGCCAACACAATCAAAAAACCTCTGGCACTGATTCACTCTCTTGTCTTGAAAAACATCGGCGTTTATCTGTGTTTATCTGCCCTGCATCTGCGGTTGTTCTATCAATCACAAATTTAGGCAATTGCTCGTCTAATAACTTGTTGAAAACATCGCAAACGGGGCAGGGCGGGTTTATCTGATTCTACTGCTTTTACAGATTTTCGGTGAACCCGCCTCTCAAAAATTTTACGCTTCTGTTTGGGAAAGGCGATCGAGAGAAATTGTTGCTGCTTGAGATACTTGAGAATTCTTGTCTTTTTCTAAATATTTTAAAGCCGAAACGCTCTTCACACTCGGCAAATTTCCTAAAGCTTCAGCCAGCCTCTGACGGATCAGCCAATCTTCTGACTGAGCAAAGTTGAGGATGCGATCGATCGCGCCAATGTCCTTAATTTCCCCCAAGGCCGAAATTGCCGCCTGCTGGATCACCACTTGCTCGCAGTCGAGAGCTTTCAGCAGCACGTCGCGAGCCCGCGGATCTTTGAGATTCCCCAGAGAAACCGCCGCACTGAAGCGTACCAGCCATTCAGTATCTTCATAAAAAGCTCGTACTAAAGCCTCAAAAGCTCTGATATCTTCCAGATAGCCCAAAGCACCTGCGGCATCAGCGCGAATCCCGTAATCCGGGTCAGTTTCTAGCAATTTGACTAAAATGGGATAGCACTCTGCTGTCGGTTTTACTCCCAGAGCAAACACAGCCATCGATCGCACTTGCAAACTTTCGTCGTTTAACACCTTTTTAATTAAAGGTACAGCCTCATCTGCCGGCACGTTCCGCAAGTTTGCCAAAGCCACCATGCGATCGGCTGAGTTTTCGCTTTCTAACTTGGCTGCAATTTGCTCTAAGCTTAAAGTTGTCATTATGGTATATCTTGTAGTAAAACTTTACATTCTGGTTATTTTGATTATAGGGGAGTCTCAGGAAAAAAGCAGGCAGTAAAAACCGCCCCAAGATTAGCGATGAGTGAGATTGCTGATTAGTGAGACTATTAATCTAAAGCTCAGATTGCATGAAAATAATCAATTAGAAAGTCTATTATTTACAATTCAAGCACAGGCGAGGTGTTTGGGCCGTTCCCTAAGGCAAAGCCTGCTCGTTGATACCGTTTTCACAAAATAATCAAACAGTAGGGAAGCTCAAAACCCTTATGCACTAAGCGATTACCAATCGACAATCAAATTTTGATTGTCGAAAAAGGTATTATAAAACTTCATTAAGTTTGTAAGCAAGAGCAAGCAATGGTAGTATGATC
>NZ_JAUBOJ010000241.1:0-11398 GCF_036700185.1 Microcoleus sp. BM001215392
GTTTGCTTACTTGGCATTTTAACTGTTAGTTTAGCATACCAAGTAAGGAAGAACCAGAACTCTTCTCCCCGTCAAGCCTTTGACAAGGCAATGACAACTGGACAAATTATGATGTCTACAGCTACACTTGCTGAGCTTCAGGACATCTTCAACCGTCCAAAGTTCGATCGCTATCTCTCAAAATCTTCGCGGACTGACTTTCTCAACGATCTAATCGCAGTCGTGGAAACTGTAGAAATTATTCAATCCTTTTCAGTCTGTCGCGATCCTAAAGACGATAAATTTCTGGAACTTGCTGTGAATGGAAATGCCGATTACATTGTCACTGGCGATCGAGATTTACTTGTCTTAAATCCATTTCAAAATATTGCCATCCTATCTGTATCGGAATTTCTAGCATTGTAGTTCAGACTATACCGTTTGACACTTTGGTGCTAGAAATGGCGCTAGCTGACTTTATAGATCCTGATTCATTGACTTTTGTGGACTGTAAACCTCAAATCGGTTTACCCCTAGACGCAGACTAGAATTCCTGGAGGTGAGCTTACTGATCAACATTGTAGGTTGGATTGAGACGAGAGCGAAATCCAACAAAACCATCGATTTTTGATGTTGGGTTTCCTTGCGTCGCAGGATGCCTGTTCCACAATAATTATGGAAGATGTCTATTAGACATCTCCCAAAAAGGCTGTTAACAACAGGCAAGATGCCTGTTCCACAATAATTAAAGACATATGTTTAAAAACTTTAAAAAACTCAAATTTGAAATAACAATCAGTAAAAGTAAGGTGCGTCGCTACGACAATCTTGGCTATTCGCAACTATACATTAGCGACGCACCATACCGCATCATCAACAGGATGAATAGCCGGGATTTAGTATCATGTGATTAACCTCCTAAAATGACTACAAATTGTTTGATTTTTAGGCAATCGCTTTGAAATAATACTCAGCAAACTGCGCGACGAGATCGGCTTTGTCCCGTCCATTCACTATTGTCCTGGCGTTGAAGAAATCGCGACTATCGCCCGCAATGAAATCGCTCAAACCTACACCAGTAAAACTACCGTCGCGCATTCCCCGAACTAGAATCAGGGCAGCAATTTCAGGGAGAGCAGCTTTTTCTGGACGATCGATCAAATTAATTCCGAGTTTTTCACTCCAGATTCGATAGTTGCGACGACCTGTAATTTGGACAAAACCTCGGCCTTTGAAACGAGGACCATCGCCCGGTTCAGTATTTCCTAAATCATCGCGATCTTCATAATCCCACCCATCAGCTAATTCCATCATGAAGCGTCCGAAATGGGATTCATGTTCGGCGGTTGCGAAAACATAGGCAATTTGCCCGCGATCGATGACGCCATTATCCAGACATTGATTGAGAACTAAAGGCAAATTTTTCTTAGCAAAGGGGCGGATTTCCGATGGGCATTGAGCAATATCTAAAATATTATCAACGCTAGAGAAACCACGGGGCATATCCCAAATCTTGGGTGTGCGAGTAACTATTGTTATTGCTTCGGGTTTCACCTTCAGCAACTCAGCCCAAGTATTACGATCGACTTTGCCTGTTACCTTTAACCCACCTGGGACAAATTTGCTGCGATCGGCGGGGCGCATCCGTTGAAATTGCTCCACTGCTGCCTTAGTAACAGACCCAAAAAGTCCGTCAATTTTGGCATCTTTTGGTAATAATCCCCAATCTTTCAAGCGTCTTTGCAGGATTTCGACATCATCAATCAGGTGAGGGGTATCAATAATCCCGTCATTGATTTGTAACTCAACTTTTTCAATTGCCATATTCAGACCTCCAAGTAGTAATAATGATTTTCTGTAGATTCACCCTGGAAGCAGAATGTCAGATATTGTACGGTTATATAACCACTATAGGTTTGCAATCTGGACTTCTGTCCTTTGTTGCAGATTTGAGAACAATGCGGACTAAAGTCCTCACTACAAACCTTTTTTATTTGAGGGAATTAACCGGACGTTAGATCGATTGCAAACCCAGGATTATTCAGAGCTATTTAGAAATTCGGTGCAGCCACATTGTTGCAGTAGATTCGATCTTGCTGCTGTCCCAAGTGTCATAAAAAGATAAAGCTTGACGCAAACCAAAAGCATTGCCAGCGGCGGATATCAATTTACGACTGTATATCTTATTTTCGCCCTTGTTATCTGGTGAAAATGGGGAATTTTTCCGATAGCCTGAGTAGAACCATTCTCCGCCTGGATCGTTCACAAAAAAGTCACCGTTGTTGTTGTAACCGCGAATAACTAGAATGTGACCCGAATTTGTCCAAAAACCATGCAATATACAGATTTCGCCAGAATCGAGAGAGCGAGTGATGTCTGAAAGACTTCCCGTCAATGTCAAGTTATCTCTCAACCCTAAACCCTCTAATACTCTTTTGATGCCATCGGGAGAACCGTGATCTATTCCCAGCCGATCGAAACGTTTTTTAACATCATCTTCGTACTGTCCAAAGGGGCCTAAATCTGCAACTTGAAAGTATTTCAAACACATTGCGGCACTTGTAGCACCGCAAGTGCGCCAAGGTTGAATTTCGTTATCTTCTTGACTGAAATACGGAACCTTATGATTGACAGCCATAATTTACCTCAATGTAAGTTTTGTAAACGATTGATTAGACTTCAAATTGGTGCTAGAAATGGCGCTAGCTGACTTTCTAGATCCTGATTCATTGACTTTTGTGGACTGTAAACCTCAAATTGGTTTCCCCCTGAACACAGACTATTGCGATCGTCAGAATGGCGTTGGACAGGAAACTACTGCGTCGTCAACCTGAATCCACGAATCTTTTGCATTACCCCAAAGACCAACGTAGAAAAGAACTTTAGTGTTTGAACCGGAGTTGAAGTTGAAGATGTAGCGGTTGTAGTTTCTGTGTTGAGGATTGGGAGAACCTGCACCAACCAACTTAACCTCATTAATTACACTGCCTACACTACCATCACTGTTGAGACGGCGTACTGACATATAGCCATCAGTTAGAGTATTGGATGTTCTTAACCATGCAGCCACAGTACATTCACTGTTTGGTTGAACGTTAGCCCAGTTGTTGACTGCATTCCATCCTGACGTATTACGCACCCATCCGTTACCCTTTCCACTGTGTTCAAGATTTTTACCGTTATCAAGTCCAGCACCACCAGCAAACCACCAGCCTTCTTTTGGACTTTCAAAGTAGAACTGGGTCTGCTTGATTCCTGCAAGTGCAACTGTCGAAATAGCACACAGGAAACTTACTGCTGCAAAATTCACCATTGTTTTTTTAGCGTTCATACTAGGATTCCTACAAAATAGATTTTGTCAGTAAATGCACACTTCAAATGTTCAGTGTGACTCAATGCGTTGACTTGCTAATCTCGTACATGAGTCATGTCGAAGCGTTATATGTTTAATAATTAAGAGAAAGAACGACTACTCAATCGGCGTCTTATTTGGCGCTTCATAATTCATATCTTGCTTGGAAAAACTCGATATGATAACTGGGAAACTTCTGGAGTTTGCAATCGATATATTGATAAATAAACAGATAAAAAACAGGAAAAGTTCAGGATTGCCAATTACATTTAAAGCAAAAAGTCTGGAAAAATCAGGTGCAGCAACCCAATTGATTTGCCGATCGATTCGTGATATAACTAAAGGTATTCATCTTGCCGATCTAAGCCATGAATGCTGAAACAGAACTGTCTTGGGAACAAACCCAAAACCTGGTTAATACACTGGTATTAAAACATACTGGAAGACACCTCAGTGATGTTGAGAACGAGGTGCTTCGAGGCGCGTGGGAAGGTAAAAGTTATGGAAAGATTGCCGAACAGTTATTTCTGACTGAGAACTACATCAGTGGAGATGTGGGATATCGCTTGTGGAAAAAACTGTCAGCAGCATTAGGCGAAGAAGTAACAAAGAAGAACTTCCGACAGGCACTCAAGAGGGCATGGCAAAACCCGATGACTGCTGTAATTTCATCAACGCGAACATGGAATTGCACGGTCTTAGAATTTCCAGAAGGACCTTTAGGACTGGATTCTCCTTTTTATGTCGAACGTCCTCCGATCGAGTCCGACTGTTACAAGGAAATTTTGAAGCCCGGTTCTCTGATTCGGATCAGAGGACCCAGAAAAATGGGGAAAACCTCTTTACTCAATCGAGTGTTGGCTTATGCGACTCAACAAAATTATCAAGTTGTTCGCATGAACCTGCGAAAAGCTGAAAAAACAGTTTTTACAAGCTTAAATAAATTTTTACGATGGTTTTGTTTGAATGTGAGCCGACAACTGAACCTAGAACCAAAGCTTGATGACTACTGGGATGAAGAAATTGGTAGTAAGGTAAGCTGTACTGGATACTTTGAAAGCCATTTATTAGAACAGTTAGAGACGAATTTAGTCCTCAGCTTAGACGAAATTGATACTGTTTTTAACTATCCCGATATTGCTGAAGATTTTTTAGCTTTGCTGCGAGAATGGCATGAAGAAGCCACACTCCAAAAAAGTTGGCGAAAACTTCGATTAGTCATCGCTCACTCAACAGAAGTATATATCTCCTTAAATATCCATCAATCTCCATTTAATGTTGGGCTACCCCTGAGATTGCCACCATTTAATCAACAGCAAGTTCAGACGCTAGCTCAGTTACATGGCTTAACTTGGACTGTGGAAACGACCGAACCGTTAACGGCGATGATTGGAGGGCATCCCTATCTGATTCGACTGGCATTGTATCACCTTGCTCGTCAGGATATGACACTTCAGCAATTGCTGCAAGATGCTTCAACCCATGCTGGAGTTTATAGCGACCATTTGCGGTGTTGCTTAGGCAATTTAAAACAGCAACCAGAATTAGCATTCGCCTTGAAACAGGTCGTGACTGCACAAAGCCCTATTCAGTTAGAATCCGTAACTGTCTATCAGTTGGATAGCATGGGAATCGTGCATCTTAATGGCAACCAAGTAACACCAAGTTGCGAGTTATATCGTCAGTATTTCAGCACCAATCTTTCTTAAGAGTTGAGTTTTCCAATGTAAAGAAAATGATGAACACTCGCTACGACAGTGACTATGAATACAAAGTTGGGGGAAGCTTACCGCCAAATGCACTTTGTTATGTAACGCGGCAGGCCGATCGGGAATTATTGGAGGCATTGGCAGCGGGTGAATTTTGCTATGTGTTTAACTCTCGGCAGATGGGGAAGTCGAGCTTAAAAGCAAGAACTATGCAACTGCTAGAAGCTAAAAAAATTGCTTGCGCGGCAGTGGATGTGACCAAGCTGGGTGCTAAGCAAGTGACGGCTGACCAATGGTATAAAGGTTTAGTCGTGGAATTGGTCAGAGTTTTCAAGCTTTCAGGAACGTTTGATTTGAAGACTTGGAGAAAAGAACAAGCAGAACTTTCTGCCATTCAACAACTCAGCCTTTTTATTGAAGATGTTCTATTGGTCAAAGTTGCTAGTCCTAGAGTCTGTATTTTTTTAGAAGAAATTGATAACGTTAAGAGCTTAAATTTTTCAACCGACGATCTATTTGCTTTAATTCGCGCTTGCTACGAGCAACGATCGCACAATCCCATCTATAATCGCTTGACCTTTTGTCTGTTGGGAGTTGCCACACCATGCGACCTGATTGTTGATAAGCAAATAACTCCCTTTAATATTGGTCGATCGATCGATTTGACCGGATTTAAGTTGGCAGAAGCTAAGTCACCATTAACTCAGGGATTAGTCGGAAAAGTAGAGAAGCCAACAGCCGTTTTACAAGAAATTTTGGATTGGACGGGCGGACAACCGTTTCTCACTCAAAAGTTATGTAAGTTGGTAGCAGAAAAAGCCGAAAATTGCCATCCCAATATCGAGCAATTGGTTCAAAAATATATTGTTGAAAATTGGGAATCTCAGGATACTCCACCGCATTTGAGGACAATTCGCGATCGCATTCGAGGTAGCGGACAGCGTAGAGGTCGCCTGCTTGGACTATACCAGCAAATTTTACAATTCAACTCGATTCCTGTAGAAGACAGTCCCGATCGACTGGAGTTACAATTGTCAGGATTGGTGGTCAAGCAACAAGACAAACTCTGCGTTTATAACCGCATTTATGCGACGGTGTTTAACTTGGCTTGGGTTCAACAAGAATCAACTAGCCTGCGTCCTGATTTTTATGCGACTGCTTTATCAGGTTGGCTGGCAGCCAACGGACAAGAAGAATCATGGCTGTTGCGGGGACAGGTATTGCGGCAATCCCTGGAGTGGGCAGAGGATAAAAGCCTCAGCGACGAAGATTATAACTTTTTGTCAGCAAGTCGAGCTTTAGAACAACGCGATTTGCAACAAAAACTTGAGACAGAAGCCGAAGCTTCTAGAATCCTGGCAGAGGCGAATGAAGTTTTGTCGGATGCTAATCAAGTCCTGCAACAAGCAAACGGCAAAGCAAAGCGACGCATCCGAGTAGGGAATGTCATCCTAATTGTGGCTTTGTTGAGTGCGATCGCGGCAGGATTATTGGCTGGAGAAATGCTCCGAACTGCGCAACAGGAGAGAATAAAATCCTTCAGTCTGGCTTCCACAGCCTCATTGAATGCTAGTCAGGAACTAGATGCACTGCTTGCCGCCATGAAAGCCGCTACTGAATTGAACGCAGTACCTCGGGCAGATGCTGAGACTCGATCGTCCGTCCAATTGGCATTGCAGCGAGTCATGTTCCAAATTAGCGAACGCAATCGTTTAGAAGGACACAACGATAAAGTCAGAAGCGTAGACTTTAGTCCAGATGGTAAAACCCTGGCGACTGCCAGTGAAGATAATACAGTTAGGTTATGGAGTGTGGATGGACGAGAACTTCAACAAATGTCGGGGCAAAATCAACTTTTTAGAAGTGTGAAGTTTAGCCCGGATGGTAAACAGATTGCAGCCATCAGTGCCGACAAAAAGGTCAAGCTATGGACTGTGGATGGCAAAAAAATGATGACATTTCCTGGTGGCGATGAAGAGAGTTTGCTGGCTGACCTTTGTTTCAGTTCTAATGGTCAAGTAATTGTTGCATCTGGTGCGAATCATACGGTCAAACTTTGGCAAATCAACGGACAAAAAGTCAAAACTCTTACGGGACACAAGTATGATGTTTGGAGCATCAGTTGCAGTCCGGACGGACAAAAGATTGTCTCCGCAGATTTGGGAGGAACGGTGAAGCTTTGGAGTATGGATGGGCAAGAGATCGAAAGTTTCCAGGCAGGTCCCCAATCGATTTTTGGCGTTACTTTTAGTCCCGACGGTCAGTTCATTGCCACCGCAGGTGGAGATACACGGGTCAAATTGTGGAATTTAGAAGGAAAAGAAATTAGGACGATCGGCAAACACAATAATTCTGCCATTGGGGTGCGTTTCAGTCCTGACGGTCAAACAATTGCTTCGACAAGTGCCGATGCGACTGTCAAATTGTGGAATCTAGAGGGAAGAGAACTCAAAACATTCAAAGGGCACCATACTGAAGTTATTGCAGTTAGTTTTAGCCCCGACGGTCAGTCTATTGCTACTGCTGGAGGGGATGATACGGTCAGGTTGTGGAGACTGATTAATCAAAATCATCAGACCTTACATGGACATACCGATTCTCTATGGAGTGTGAGCGTTAGTCCCAATCACAAAATCATTGCCACAGCCGGAGACGATCGGAGAATTCGACTGTGGAATTGGCAGGGGAAAGCACTAGCCACAATTAGTGCCAAGAGTAGCCAAGAATGGAACCGCATCGGGAGTCTCTGTTTTAGTCCAGATGGTAAAACGATCGCGGCTGCTAGTTACGACAAAACTATCAAACTTTGGAACCTTCAAGGGCAACTCCTAAAAACCTTCAACGGACACAGCAAAGAAGTTACTGATGTTAGTTTTAGTCCTGATGGGCAAATCCTGGCAACTGCCAGTTACGATCGCACTATTAAGCTGTGGCAGATTGACGGTGGAGAATTGAAAACGCTCAGGGCAAATGCGGGTAAAGTTTGGAGTGTGAGTTTCAGCCCCGATGGTAAGTTTCTTGCCTCCGGTCATCACGATGGTACGATCGAGCTTTGGAACCTTCAGGGACAACTCCTGAAAACATTTCAGGGACACAGCAACTATGTTGTACGTGTCCGGTTTAGCCCCGATGGCAAAACTATTGCTTCGGCAAGTCATGACAGAACGATTAAACTCTGGACGCTAGACGGTCATGAATTGAAAACATTCATCGGACATTCTGCTGGTGTGACAGGACTCAGCTTTACTCCTGACGGTAAAACCCTTGCCTCTAGCAGTGATGAGGGCAGAATTCGGTTGTGGAATATTGAAACAGGGCAAGAGATCCAAACAATCCAAGGACGCGGTTATCCTTTTTGGAACGTTAGCTTCAGTCCAGATGGCAAAACTCTGGTTTCGGTGAGTGATGATGCGCAGGTTGAGTTCTGGAATGCTGAAATCCTAGATTTTGAGCAGTTAATCGCGCGGGGATGCAACTGGCTAAAGGATTATCTCAAGCATAATGTTGCAGTGGAGGCAGGCGATCGGCAGATTTGCGATCGCATCCCATAAAGGGCGATCCTACAGTCCAAACGCAGACGATCGCTGGGCAGTTGCTTTCAATCCATAATTAGGTTATTGACAAAAAATTAGTAAGTCTGGTTTTTTCCTTTGAGTTGAAAAAGTGACAGTACACGTAGTTGGTATAGGTTTAGATGGAGCTGCTGGGCTGAGCTCCTCGGCGCGGCAGGTTGTAAAAAAGGCCGCTCTCTTAGTCGGGAGCGAGATCCATTTGAGCTATTTTCCCCAGCAATCCTGCGAGCGCTGGGCGTTGGAAGATTTAACCGAAGCAATTCTGGAAATTAGGCGTTGGTTGGCCGCAGATGCGAATGTAGAGCCAGATGCAGGCACTTTTTCGCCCCCCTCCACCCCCTCGCATCAACTAATTGTAATTTTAGTAGCCGGAGACCCGCTGTTCCACGGCTGGGGAAAGTTGCTCATTTCCCAACTGCCGCCGGATAAATTGACTTTTCACCCCCATGTAAGCTGCGTGCAGTTGGCCTTTAACCGCTTGCACATCCCTTGGCAGGATACTCATTTTGTGGGTTCCCAAGGACGTTTTTTTGAGGAACTGACGGCCAAACTCAAGTTGGGTGTTGAGAAAATTGCGGTACTCGCAGACGAAACTCGCACTCCGGCGGCGGTAGCAAGTTTGGTGAAAGCTCTGGATTTGCCCACACGCTACCAGTTTTGGGTTGGCGAAAATTTGGGTTCCGCCGAAGAGCGCGTGGGTTACAGGTCTCTGGAAGCTTTGCTGGGAGAGGAATTTGCACCTCTGAGCGTGGTGGTGCTGCTGCGGCAGTCGCCGCCGACAGAAGCTTTGGATTTGGGAAAGTTGCCTTTGTTGGGCATTCCTGATGCAGCTTTTATCGGTTGTGGCGACAGGCCTGGTTTGACGGTGGAACGGGAGGTGCGGGTGTTGGTGCTGGCACAATTGGCTTTGCAACCGGAACAAGTTGTCTGGGATGTGGGTGCTGGTAACGGTTCTGTGTCGATCGAGATTGCTCGTTTATTCCCGCAGTCTGAGGTATATGCGATCGAACAAACGGTTTCTGGTACTTCTGCGATCGAACTCAATTGTCGCCGTTTTGGGCTGCAAAATATGTTCTCGATTCACGGAAGGGCCCCGGAAATCTTGCACCGCTTGCGTCCGCCGCACCGGATTTTTATCGGTGGTAGCGGTGGAGGGTTGACTAAAATTTTGGGCGTTTGCGCTCTGCGGCTGCTCGCTGGAGGCTCTATCGTCCTAGCTTTGGATGTTTTTGAGGATATTGCTACTGTTTTGAGCTGGATTGGCGATCGGGTGCGCCGAGAACCGTTCTGGAGTTACCGAATTGTTCAGGTGCAGTTATCGCGTTCTGTTTCTGCGGGGAGTTTGACTCGTTTCGATCCGCTGAATCCAATTTCGATTGTGACGATCGATCGACATTTGAATTAATTTTAGACTTTTAACCGCAGATTAACGCTGTTTGTAGTGAGGACTTTAGTCCTCTGGATTATGCGGACTCGCATTCCGAACGATCGAACCTTTGATTTGCTTTGTGATCTATCATTTTTGAAGTGAACTACCACAATCAGATTGGTTCGAGCGTTCGGAATGCGAGTCCTCTGGATTATGCGGACTCGCATTCCGAACGATCAAACCTTTGATTTATTGTTGGCAATAAGTCTTATTTACATTAACGACAGTACGGCTGCTGTTGCTAGCAATAACAGGATTCCGGCTAAACCAGCTAAAGGTTTGGCTGCTATTCCTGTAATCCATTCGGGTATGCGGCCTGTGGGATTAATTATGGCTTCTGTATCTACGGTAGTTATACCCCAAATCCATCCGGCGTGCAGTCCGATCGCTAATCCTAAACTGCCATTGTCGGCGATGCGGGCTAAGGTTAAAACCATGCCCATCAGCCACAAGCCCGGTAGTTGCGGTATAGTTTCTTTGGGTGCCCAAATTAGGTGGGCGATCGCAAAAATGAAACTGGCGATCGCACCTGCGGTTAATATTGAGTAATCTTGCTGGAGTAGATTTTGCAAACAGCCGCGAAAAATTAACTCTTCTGTGGCGCTAATCCACACTGCTAATAACAGAGTCACCAGAGTTGAAGGCTTGAGAATTGCATCCCAAGGATTAATGATTGTTTCCCCTGTTTCGGTTTGAACTTGGCTGTTTTGCAGTTCGATCCAACCGGCGGTTAATTGTACGCCGAACAAAACTGCTAAGCTGACTACTGCTAATGTTAATCCCAGCAGCGAGGATATGAAAGTTCCAGTTTGCCAATCCCAACCCCAATCGGCAAAAGATGCGCCTTCGCTCCAAGTTGTCGCCCACAAAATTAAGGGAACAATTAAGTAGAGGGAAGCCAGTAAAGGCAGTTTTTTGTTGCCCAAAGGTTGGGGCGGATGCCATTTTAGGGCGATCGCCAGTATAATTGCTGCTGGAAGCCACACAACAATCCAAGTTGAAAAAAACAAGATTATTTTGATAATTGCTGGTATTGACGGTGACATCGATCGCAGGTTATTGACGTGATTCCACATTTAAAAGGTTGCAACTATAACAGAGTATTGGACGGAGCGTGCGATCGGTTTCAACAAGCAGTAATATCAAATCCGGTGGCATCGGAATTCATATTACCCACAGTCAGGACACCGCGAGTGCCTTAGTCCCTACAATTAATCTGGCGATGGTTACATCTCTCATCGAGTGCGATTGATTATTTTGGGGTAGTCCAAGGGCATTGCCGTGTCCAGAGTTGCTAATAACTAATAGACTTGAATTGCAAAAATCGGAAAACACCCTGAAATTATCTGCGTTTATC
>NZ_JAUBOJ010000242.1:0-11387 GCF_036700185.1 Microcoleus sp. BM001215392
GGTAGAGGTAGCTCTTAAACTGTCAACTGTCAACTGTCAACTGTCAACTGTTGAATGTCTCTCCCTCCGCAACTATCAGAATTTGACGGCACAGCAACCACAAAAATTGCCTGAGCGAATTCAATTTTCAGCAGAAAAGATTGGTTTAAAGTCTCTAATTTTTAGAGAGGAATTAAAAAAAATGATTCATTACTCCCATCCTCTTCCTTCAGCGTCAAGTTTTGTCAACTGTCAACTGAATGAACTAGCTTAACAATTGCTGATAAAATTAAAAATTAATTAAGTGTAAGAGACCGCAATTAAGCCACCAACCAAAACTCAGCCGATCGCATCAGAGCGATCGTCTTCTTAATAATTGCCCAAGCCACTCTTGACAAATCAAACATCATATGCAGCCAGAAGGCGAATAGGAATATGTAGCTTAAATGCTTTACTTGTGAAAGGTTTGAGAGTGGTTGCTACCCGCGAGCATCAGGTCTTGAGATTACCTTCCCCAAAGCAACTGCTGCAAAAAACACGATTTTTGTAGCACCCGGTTTAAGTAAAAAAAACTGGCTTTGGCGAGGAAGTTCGACGAACAACAAGGTACGGAATTTCCAGGATCGAGAGAAGATAGAAAATGGAAAATGAAAGATGGAATATAGCTTTTATAGGGAAAGATGAGGCACCAAAAGGTAATGGGTAATTGCTAATTGCGAAAAATATAATTGCTTTTGTAGATAGCAGTTTTCCAGCTCGATCGTGCCAAATTCTGCGAATGTCTGGAGACTCGGTTAGAATTAGCAGTTACTGTTTTCCCTACTCGCAATTTACAATTACCCATAACTAATTAATTGAGCCGCGAAGGCGGTGGCATCAGCTCCATAGGAGGCGTCGGTGCAGGACGCCCGTCTAACTGGCTCACTCTGTCTCTAGGATCGAGACAAGTCGCAATTAACCTGTCTGTCGGAAAGTCGAGCCTGCCGCTCAAGCCGACGACGCATTCAGCAAACTGTTCTGGCAATAAACTGCGGCGGCACCCATCGAGCACTAACAGGGAACCTGCGGGTTGAGTTTTAGTTTTACTGCTAATATTCAGCACGCAAGTGGTCAATTCGTCGGGCCGCCTCACCTGCCTACAGCTAGAGAGTGCTTCGACACCAGAAATATTGGTTTTGCGGTTGATTTGGAGGGCGCATCTGGATATGTCGCGGGGATGGAGGGCGTCGGCACAAGCTGCTGCTGCTGCTTCGGCTCCGACTCCAGCTTCGATTAGTTCTTTGGCGCAGACGCGATAGGGATTTTGAGTTCGTGGGAATCTGAGGGTGATGGCTGATGCTGGGGAGATTGGCAGTGCTGCTGCCAACAAACTCAGCGCGATTAGGGGAGTGCCTAGAGCCAGCATCCAGGGCGGTGCTGGTTTTGGGGAAGAATTTTGGGAAAAATTGCGGTTGTGCATGGCAGCTCGATTTGTGAGTTTTTGGACTGGTTCGGACATTGACCGACCTGCTGTTTCTGGAGAATTTAGCACGCGCGATCGATCGTCCTCCGGTCGATCGGTTTTTTTTATCGATTTTTGTGGGAATTTTCACCGTTACCAACATATAATATAGAGTCTGCATAAAATTGCATACAGAAATTAGAGAGGAAAATAAATGTCTCGATATCGAGGCCCCCGATTAAGAATCGTCCGTCGCCTGAAAGAGTTGCCGGGTCTAACCCGCAAAACTCCCAGACGGGACTATCCGCCTGGGCAGCACGGTCAAAACCGCAAAAAGCTCTCTGAGTACGCGGTTCGCTTGCAAGAAAAGCAAAAACTCCGTTTCAATTACGGTGTGACGGAACGCCAATTGCTCCGTTACGTCCGCAAAGCCCGCCGTGTCACCGGCTCCACAGGTCAAGTGTTACTGCAATTCTTGGAAATGCGCTTGGACAATACTGTGTTTCGGATGGGAATGGCTCCAACCATTCCGTCCGCTAGACAATTGGTAAATCACGGTCACATTACTGTGAACGATCGTGAAGTGAACATCGCCAGCTATCAGTGCAAGCCCGGTGATGTGGTTGCTGTGAAAAACAGAGAACGCTCGCGCACAATGGTTGAAGTTAATCTCAAAGACCCAGGCCTGGCTCACTTGCCCAGTCACTTGGAATTTGACAAGCAAAAACTGGTTGGCAAAGTTAACGGCGTTGTCGAACGTGAGTGGATTGCTCTTCAGATTAATGAACTGCTAGTGGTGGAATACTACTCGCGTCAAGCTTAATTTATTAGTCATGTTTTGCGAGCGTCTCCGCTCGCGAACGTCCAACGTCATCAGTTAGTTGCTAGCAAAAAAAAATTGGGCTCGTTTCTGGTTATTAGTTAATTGTTAGTGAATAATGAGGGCTAAGGACTGAAGACTAATTTTTTAAGAATAAACAGCTATGCTGAAGGCTGAAAAAAGCTTTGTAACGGTCAATAATTAACTTTTAATAGTTAATTATTGGCCGTTATTATATTATGTATGTCCGGTCAATGACCCAGAATCGGTAATGGTTTGATCGTTCGGAATGCGAGTCCTCTAATGATGCGGACTAAAGTCCTCACTACAAACCGGATGAGCGTTATCTTTGGAAATAATATTAATCGTTGAGTTTGAATTGTAAAAAATTCGGGACGATCGCCCTCAAGGACAAACTGCGGGGTTCTTTCACCAAAATCAAAGGCAATAATCCTACCAACCGCACGGCAGCCGAAAGGGCAAACAGCGCCCCCAAACTCATGCCCGGAAGTTCGGCAAGAAAGCCGCCGGCGGTAGTTCCCAAGCCCCCAGCTACTCCCGAAACGGCTGCGGCGATCGCAAAATAAGTCGATGGTTGTTCGATCGGCGCGATCTCCATTTGAATATTGTTAGTACATAGGGCGATCGCCCCTAAAGTCGTTCCCCCCAGTAAGTGCAGCAGCGGCAGCCACACCCACACGGCAAACGGGTAATTGCCCGTACCCAACCACAGCAAAGGCGTGATGGCCACTATCAGCCCCACGGAAATTAGCAAGGGGCGATTTCCCCAGCGATCGGCTAATCTGCCCCAAAACATTAGCAGCAGCAGATTTGCCCCGGAACTCAAGCTGTTGTAAACCGTTACCAAACTCACATCCAAGCTTAAATCTTTCAGGAGGTAGATATTAAAAAAAGGCGCGCACAGATTAACTGCAAACGTCCACACGCTAAAGTAAACGATAAAAATTAAGAAATTAGAATCTTTCAGGACTGAAGGTACAAAATCTGTTGTTTGTTTACTTTCTTTTTTTTCGGGAACTCGATCGCTCTCTGCATCTTTTCGGTATGCCAGGGGGTTGACATCGACCATCCAGAATTGACAGCCCAAACTAATCATTCCCGCCAAAACACCGACAAATAACACGATACCGTAGCCGGAAATTCGATCGGCGCCCCAAGCAGACACACACAGTCCCATCAACGGCACTCCCAGCAAACTAATCAAGCTCGTAGCACTGTTGCGAAAGCCAAAATAGCGTCCCCGCAAGCGGTGAGGAACCACAGCAGCCATCCAACTAAACCAGTTAGAATTGGCAAAAGCTCCGAGCACGTTAGCTGCTAGGACAGTGGCGAGAGTCCATTGCAGCAGTTGGTGGGAGTCGGCGGGCCCAGGCCCCCAAATAATTGCCACTACGAGGACGAGCCACAGCAGCCGGGACACGCCGAATATTCCTAGGTTGTACCAGTGGCGGCTGGTTGTGCGATCGGCGATGTAGGCTCCTAATGGTTGCAAGAAATTCACGACCATCGGAATAGCAGATAATATACCTATTTCTACGCTGCTGGCGCCGAGTTGCAGCAACAAGTTGCTGAGGATTACGCCGCCTGTGGCCGACTCGAAGATAGTGGCAAAAACGCCGTCTATGGTTGAGGCTTTGAGGGTAGATCGAACCTCTTGTTTGGAAATTTTGAGAGCTGTTTTTGGAGTTAGAACGAGCTGAGATATTGTCTTTTCTAGTATTTCTGGAGTCTGAAGAGATAGAGGCTCATTTAACTCTGCAACTGGTTCAACCATAGTCATCGGATTTTAGATTGTAGATTTCTGATTTGAAATGGCAAAATGCTTGCTTTGTAAGGGTTTTATGCCGGCTTGCAATTAAATTATTTTTCAAGCGCAGGTGTCGATCAAATTTAATCTGCTGGTAATTGCTGAGCTAGCCTGTAGATAAGATAAAACCAGCCCCGCTTTCAAGATGTTAGCTTGAAAGCTAGACTGGCACTTCCGGGTAATTATTATGAATATAAATGGCAAGCGCTGGCTGGGGCATCGACCGCTTGGGGGATATAAATTTGCGGATGGTAAAAACCTAGGTTTTAGGGCTTAACAAGGAAGCGATCGCAGCATTTCGCCTGCCAAAAATTGCTCGAATTCCCTTTCAAATAAGTCGCCCCAAGGGCCAAAACAAATTTCCCCCGAGATCCTCCACTCGGCTGTCAAACTTTTACGGCTAGCTAAATCGATAGAATCAAAGACGATCGACTTCCCGAGTATCGCTGCTAACTCCAGCCCCCGGGCCAGGGCGGCTATTCCCTCTGGGGCTACAGCATGGACTTGCTGCATATCCAGGACTACTCCAAGGGCTGCCGTTTCCAAAGCTTGCTCCAGCTTAATTTGGAAATCTAGAACAGCGAGGCCGCCGAGACACCCCTTGGGTTGCAAAACAATGGTCTGGGATGCGGTGGTTTCTGATTCGCACAGTTGAGCGGTTGAATCCCAAACAAATGAAGACATGAGGGTAGTGGAGGTCTTCATCTTTTTTCCCCCTGGGACATTCTCACGATAGCTGTACTCAGCACGGGGCTGATGGCAGGAAAAAGGATGCAATGTGTCTGGAAGATCGGTATGACCATCTGGTTTTTGGAATTTGTTTGCAGTATTTGTACTTAATGCCAGGAATCTGTTTGTTACTTTTGGAGGGCAAGCGCGATCGAGATTTCGGGTTTTTTATGAAGATATATCGTAGGTGTCAGTAGGGCTTCTGTGTGTGTTGTTAGCGATCGCACTTCAAAAAAAACTGTTGTTTGCTTCAGGGCAAATGCTAGGACAAATTATCACTTGACAAAAATCACTTTAACTGATGATAATATCAAACCCTAGAATTAAGCTTAAGTGTTTGAGGGGTATCACTGCTACTACGTGATGTCGATCGCCGGCAAATTTACTGATTTTTGAATCCGCTCGTGACAAAAACTCAACCTTTATCCGGGTATACACTGCCAGTATTTGCCTGTGCGGCTGCACAGGCAGCACTGCGGTGCTTGCGCGCAGCTACCGAGTCTGTAGATAGCGTATCAGTAGATTTACTGGAACCGCCAATCACGGCAGAAATTGCGATCGAACAGGCGTCTGTACTCAAAACTGGTACCGCTTTGGCCGTGACTCGCTCCGATCCCGGGGACAACCTGGATCTGACTCGCAATACTCCCGTTTGGGCAATGGTGGAAGCGATGGGGGAGGGAGAGGGAGAGGGAGAGCAAATCGTGATTGTTGGGGGCGAGGGAATTGGACATCACAAAGTAGGTGGTGGAGCGGCAATCTATGATTATGCGATGCGGCTGCTGCGATCGAATCTGAGCCGAGAACTCGCACCGGGACAGAGAATTACTGTCACCCTGATTCTGCCCTTGGGGCGCCAGCTAGCCGCCCGCACTTCTAACGAAGCTTTCGGCGTCGTAGAAGGACTTTCGCTGCTGGGTACAACTGGCATTTCTCAACCGCTGAGCGCCCCCGGACAGTTGGAAATTTACCGCGAACAACTACAACAAAAAGCCGAACTGTTTGACACTTTAGTCTTCTGCATTGGCGAAAATGGCTTGGATTTGGCGCGGCAACTTGGCATCGATCCGCAACGGCTGGTCAAAACTGCTAACTGGTTGGGCCCGCTGCTGGTAGAGGCTGGATGTCAGGGGGTGCGATCGATCTTGTTGTTTGGCTATCACGGTAAATTGATCAAATTGGCGGCGGGGATTTTTCACACTCACCATCACCTCGCTGACGGGCGCCGGGAAATTTTGACAGCTTTCTGTGCTCGAGCCCGAATGTCCGCGGATGCGTGTTCCGCGATTTTTGGCGCGGCGACAGCCGAAGAAGCTCTCGGCCAACTGCGGGCTTTGGATGCGGCAACTGGTAGCCATTGGGTCGATCGAATTTACGGCGACATCGCCCGAGAAATTGACTTGCGATCGTCCGATTGCATTTTCACCCACACTAACCAGCGTATCCCCGTGGGTTCGGTGATGTTTGGGCGCGATCGCAAAATAATTGTTAAGAGTGACACAGGAGATACATTTTTGACTCAAATTTGTTAATGTGGTGTGAATATCTCTGATTTCTGCTTAAAACATCAGTCAGAGATAATATTTAACAAGTAATAATTCTCAGTCCCTAGACCTTAATTATACTAGGTTGCTTCTAGACGCAAGTTCTGATGCAAGGGTTCAATTAATTATGGTAAAGCTCGAAGTAAATCTATGCTGGTCGCCGGTCCTATTAATTGAGCAAAATCACTAACAGCAATCTAGTAAAAATAAGATTTATTCCTAGCGACTAAAAGTCGTTCGCAGACCTCAGTATTGGACTCAGGCGGCGACAAATACCTCCGCTACGTTATGCCCAATTAGCAATTAGTAACTACCCAATCACCGTGACTACTCAAATAGAAACTGAATCCGACCTCACCAACTCTTCTCTGGGGCAAATTGACCGCCAGATGATCGTGATTCTCGATTTCGGTTCGCAATATTCCGAACTGATTGCTCGCCGGATTCGCGAAACTCAAGTATATTCAGAAGTTATTTCTTACCGCACTACGGCAGAACAGTTAAAAGCGATCGCTCCTAAAGGAATTATTCTTTCAGGAGGCCCGAGTTCTGTATACGATGAAAAAGCTCCCCAATGCGACCCGGAAATCTGGAATTTGGGCATACCAGTATTGGGCGTCTGCTACGGGATGCAGTTGATGGTAAAGCAACTCGGTGGGACTGTTGAGCGGGCTAAGTTGGCAGAATACGGCAAAGCATCGTTATTTATTGACGATCCTACGGATTTGCTGACAAATGTTGAAGAAGGCGCGACGATGTGGATGAGCCACGGAGATTCCTGTACCGAGTTGCCGCCGGGTTTTGATATTCTGGCTCACACAGAGAATACTCCGTCTGCTGTTGTTGCTCACCACGAGAAAAGTTTGTACGGGGTACAGTTTCACCCAGAAGTAGTTCACTCGATCGGCGGACAAGCTTTGATTCGCAATTTTGTTTACCACATTTGCGAGTGCGAACCGACTTGGACGACGGCTACTTTTGTGGAGGAAACTATTCGCGAAATTCGCGCCAGAGTGGGAGATCAACGAGTTTTGTTGGCTCTATCTGGCGGGGTTGATTCTTCAACTTTGGCTTTCTTGCTGCACCAGGCGATCGGCGACCAACTGACTTGTATGTTTATCGATCAAGGGTTTATGCGCAAGCACGAACCGGAACGGTTGGTGAAATTATTTCAAGATGAATTCCACATTCCGGTGCAGTACGTTCTAGCTCGCGATCGCTTTTTGGCTCAACTTGAAGGCGTTACCGATCCTGAAGTAAAACGCAAGCGGATCGGTCACGAATTTATTAGTGTATTTGAAGAAGAATCGAAGCGCCTTGGCCCCTTCGATTACCTCGCTCAAGGTACTCTTTACCCGGATGTGATTGAGTCGGCTGATACGAATGTAGACCCGAAAAACGGCGAACGAGTTGCTGTTAAGATTAAAAGCCACCACAATGTCGGTGGCTTACCAAAAGATTTGTGTTTTAAGCTGATCGAACCGCTGCGAAAGTTGTTTAAGGATGAGGTGCGAAAAGTCGGTAGATCGATCGGGCTTCCCGAAGAAATCGTCAACCGACAACCTTTCCCGGGCCCGGGATTGGCAATTAGGATTACGGGAGAAGTTACCGCAGAGAGGCTGAATATTTTGCGGGATGCTGACTTCATCGTGCGCCAAGAAATCAACCGCCACGGATTGTACAACGAACTTTGGCAAGCTTTTGCAGTTTTGCTGCCGATTCGCAGTGTAGGCGTTATGGGCGACAAGCGCACCTATGCTTACCCGATAGTTCTGCGATTTATCAAAAGCGAAGATGGGATGACGGCTGATTGGGCGCGGGTTCCATACGATTTGTTGGAATTGATCTCGAACCGGATTGTGAATGAGGTTAAGGGCGTTAACCGGGTGGTTTACGATATTACTTCTAAGCCGCCTGGTACGATCGAGTGGGAATAATACCATTGTCGAGTTTTGATTTTCGATTTGGATAGATACCGTCTGTAAGTCCTGTGTTAATTACAGGACTTACACAGAAAATTTATAGTCTAAGAGTCAACTGTGTTGAATATGGTGACTACTCCTCTATTATTAAATTCACCCAGAGCGATCGGCGAAAAACGGGTAATTTTCCACAACTTGAATTGGCAAGCCTATCAGCAAATTGTCCGAGCAATTGGCGAGAGTCGCTCTGCTCATTTTACCTACGATCGCGGCACTTTAGAAATTACGATGCCTTTAGAAGCACATGAATTTTACCGAGAGCTAATCGGGATCTTTATTCGCATTTTAGTAGTGGAACTCGGTTTAAGAATCAAAACGATGGGTTCTACAAGACTCGATCGGGAAGATTTGGATCGGGGCGCAGAACCAGATAATGCTTATTATATCCAGAACCAACCGCTAGTGACAGGAAGAACGGTAAATTTGGAGCAAGATCCGCCGCCAGATTTAGTAGTCGAAATCGATATTACGCATACAGATATCAAGAAACTGGAACTTTACGCCAGTATGGGAGTTCCTGAATTTTGGCGTTTTAACGGGCGGGTTTGGCGCATCTATCAACTCGTTGGCGAAGAATATCAAGAAGTGGAAATTAGCCCGACTTTTCTGCAAGTTCCTAAAACAAAACTCTATGAATTTCTAGCCCAAGCGCAGGAAGATGAAGTTGGCGCTGAACAAAGTTTGCGGCAATGGATACGCCAACAAATATGAATGAAATTGCCCTCGAATTCGGTTGCATCGGAATGATTTAACCTTTCTAGGACGCAGAGAACACAGAGGGAGAACAGAGAGAGATGAATAATTCAGATGTTACAGGAAAACCATCGATCGCCTAAAATCATCTCTAGAATATCGAGTGCGATCGTTTCTAACTCGTTGATAATTTCTCCGCTTTGAAATTGGGGAAATGAAGACAAAGAATTGTCACAGTCAAAGGCGTATCTCTTTTTGTTAAGGGAGTCGAGGGGAGTAGGTGGCTCGTCTGGGAAAAGGCTGAGTTGAAAGGCTGTCATAAGCTGAACCTTTGAGTGTTAATGATTCAAGCCTATTGGGGTTAACTGAATTTCTCCAGAGCAAAACGGTTCAGAAAAAAGTGAACTGATCTGAACTGGTCAAGAAACTTGATGCTGACTATGCTAGGGATAGTTTTGATTGAGATTTTGCGCCTGTGGTGTTGTCCCGCCGTGGACTCAAGTCCACGGCTAATAGCGAAAGTCCACTTAAGTGGACTGAAGAGCGCTTTTTAGGGTCAGCATTTAGTCCTCTTTTAGAGGACTTTCGCTATGAGCCATGGGTTTAAACCCCTGGCGGGCTATGCAACTGATGCAAAATTCTCAATTTCATCCACTCTAGTTGTTAGGAATGAGTCAAACTATGGCATCTCGAAGTGTTCGGATTGATGGCGCAGGTTTGGATAAAGTTCGTCAACGGATGGCTGAATTGGAGAAGCCACTAAATCCAGACAAACGAGGTTGGTCTAAAGTGGTTTGCTGAAGCAAAAAATATTCAACGGGGACAGGAGTTACAGAAAAAGCTGCAAGAACCGCAAAAAGAACGCATCCGCCAACTCGTAAAAAATCCGCTTCGCTTATCTCTACTGTGTCAAATATTCAGCCAGAATAAGCAAGCCGAATTACCAGAAACCAAAGCGGAACTATATCAACACTTTGTCCGCTATTTCTCTGAGTGGAAACCAGCGCAATCGGGTATTGATTGGGCGACTGAACCAGGTTTGCAAAAAGAATTACATCAAGCCCTCGGTCGTTTGTCTGTAGCAGGATTGGATAGCGATACTCGATTTTGCTTGCCGCTGAGTTTAATTGAAAAAGAAATGGGCGATAGGCTGTTTAAATTAGCCCGGGATCTCGGTTGGCTGAACTTAGTAGATCGAGAAGCTGCAACAGCAGATGAACCTGTTTACGCATTCTTTCATCCCACATTCCAGGAATATTTTGCCTCCTTGGCGATCGATGATTGGCATTTTTTCCTAAATCACGTTCTTCATAATCCAGATGAAGGTATTTATCGCATTTTTGAACCGCAGTGGAAAGAAGTAATTCTATTATGGTTTGGAAACAACAATAAAAACAGAGATAAGTTTATTGAGTTGTTAACAGATTTTAATGATAGATGTGGTTTTGAAAATTTTTACGGCTACAGAGCTTATTTTTTGGCGGGATGTGCAATCTCTGAATTTACAACTTATGAACGAGCAGATGAAATTGTGGAGAGACTGTTTAAAATCGGATTTAGTAACATCCGTGAAGAATTGCATTATTGTGTAGAAGATGCTGCTAGAGAAGTATTTGAAAAAACCGATCGCCTGAAAGCAATTAATTTGTTAACCAAATTAATTTTTGAAGAAAAAGAACATAAAATTACATTGGGAAACCAATCTTTTCGTCTTCGGGAAAATGCGGATAATACCCATGAAGCTGCTAGGATATTAACTAAGCTTGACCCAGGAAACAAATTAGCAGAAGACCTTCTGGAAAATGTAATCAGTTTTTACACTGCAATGGAAGTTTCCTGGGGTATGGATCGGCAAAATGCTCTTTATTGTGCTCATTCATTAGTATATGGTTTACCATCTAAAGGTGAGCCTATAAAAGTTAAACTTGAAATCAAAAATGAGAGTTTGAATGTTATTAAAAATTTAGACCGCTTAACAAAAAGCGACTACAATGAATACACATTTAAACAGATGTTAAAGTCCTCTAAATATAAGAAATTTAAATCAAGTAAAGAATTTATTGCAAAATCTCTAGTTAATTTACTTTGTAATAGTGAAGACGATACGGGCTGTTGGCAGGCAGCTTCAAAGTTTACAAAAATGATTCAGTATGAAATGTTCCCATTGGTAGTTGGAGGACTAAGAAATTGTCTCTACAGGAAAACTGACAAAGATGATGTCGATCGATATTTCCATTCCTATGGAGTTATCTGGCACTGCGCCCAAAACATGAGTTATCCAGAGTTTTATAGTGCATGGCACAGTCAACCATTTACTAGACTTGAATTGCATAAGTCTTCGATCGATACAGAAACCGCAGATGTCAGACAG
>NZ_JAUBOJ010000243.1:0-2314 GCF_036700185.1 Microcoleus sp. BM001215392
ATTTGTCAACAAGTGTACCATTTTGTCTATTTATTCGCTAGCTAGGTACTAGCTCACGTTACCACCACAAATACGAGAGAGCCTCGCTTAGGAATTCGACGGCGGGGGTAAAATCAAATGCAGCAGAGCGTCGATTACTCGATCGCGCTCCATGGGCATAATATCTTTACCGTGCATCATCTCCTGCGTTAACTGGAAATATACCAGAGAGCCAATAAAAATCCGCGCCGTCGCATGAGGATCGGGCAATTTTAACTCTGGATGCAATGTTAAATATTCAGTCAGGCGATCGATACCCGGTTTAGCTAAGTTTCTCACAAAAGTCTGCGCTAGCTGGGGAAAACGCCCCGACTCCGCAATTACTAGCCTGACGAAATTGAGAAATTCGGGTTCGTGCGTCGCCTGATCCAATATAGTTGTGGCAATGAATCGCAGCGCTACGGCGGGTTCTTCATCCAGAACTGTAAAATGGACTTTTTTTCGCGCCAGCCACTGAACCAAGGCCGCGAACAATCCCTCTTTATCTTGAAAGTAGCTGTAAACCGTGGCTTTGGAAACTCCCCCCGTCTTGGCTACCTTGTCCATACTCGTACCCGCGTAGCCGTGGGTTAAAAATTCTTGCATCGCACCTTTGAGGATTTGCTCGCTTTTATCACCTAATGTTGCGTCTGGTTCGATTGGTTGAGTCCTGGCCATCTCTGGTTTCTGTAATTTTTGCTTGGGGTATTGACATCATTATACTGAACGGTTTAGTATTTCAATATAAACTAAACCGTTTAGTTTATATCTACCCAAATCATGAGGTGTGTCATGGTACACCGATTAACCGCAGAAAGCTTATCTTCCAATTCACCCTTAGTTAAACAACTCGTAGTTGTAGCAGCGCTAGCAACTCTAGCCGCAGGAGGAACTACTGGTTACACGATCTGGCGATCGCGCATTCCCGATCCCAACGCAGCCACCGCAGCAGCAGCCGTCGCAGCATCCCAATTAACCACAGTGACAGCTTTGGGGCGATTGGAACCTAGAGGAGAAGTGATTAAAGTTTCGGGATCTGGGGCGGCGGATGGAAACAGGATCGATCGACTCCTAGTCAAAGAAGGAGACAGAGTGAAAACAGGTGAAACGATCGCAATTTTGGACAGTCGCGATCGCCAGCAAGCAGCCTTTGACCAAGCTCAACAACAAGTGCGCGCCGCCAAGGCAAATCTCGCAAAAGTGAAAGCAGGAGCCAAAAACGGCGAAATTCAAGCCCAGAAAGCCAGTATTGCCCGCTTAAAAGCCGATCGCAGCAATGAAATCGCAGCGCAACAGGCGATCGTTGCTCGCTTAGAAGTCGATCGCAGCACCGAAATTACAGCCCAACAAGCCACCATTGCGCGCCTAAAAGCCGAACAGCAAGGGGAAATTCTCACCCAACAAGCAGCAATTGCTCGCATAGAAGCCGAACTCCGCAACGCTAGAAACGAACAGCGACGCTACTCGCAACTGTACCAACAAGGAGCAATTTCTGCCTCAACTAGCGACAGCAAAACCCTCGCCACCGAAACAGCCCAACAGCAACTCAACGAAGCAAAAGCCAAACTGAATCAAATTCAGCAATCCCGCCAGCAGCAGATTAACGAAGCGCAAGCCAAACTGAATCAAATTCAGCAATCTCGCCAGCAGCAGATTAACGAAGCGCAAGCGAAACTCAGCCAAATTCAGGAATCTCGCCAGCAGCAAATCGACGAAGCCGAAGCAAATCTCGATCGCATCGCCGAAGTGCGCCCCGTTGACATAGAAGCAGCCGCCGCCGAAGTTAGTTCCGCCCAAGCCGCCGCCAAACAAGCCAAAGCCAATCTAGCTCTAGCTTACATCCGCGCTCCCAGAGATGCTCAAGTCCTCAAAATTCACACGCATCCTGGGGAAAAAGTTGGAAACGACGGGATTGTCGAACTCGGACAAACTCGCGAAATGCTGGCGGTGGCTGAAATCTACCAAAGCGATGTGGACAAAGTACGGATTGGACAGCCAGCCACAATTACTAGCGATTCTTTCAAGGGCGAATTGCAGGGAAGTGTCGAATACATCGGTTTGCAGGTGCAGCGCCAAAACATTGTTAACACCGATCCTTCTGCCAATATTGATGCTCGAATTGTGGAAGTGAAAGTGCGTTTAGATGCAGCTTCCAGCCAAAAAGTAGCGGGCTTGACCAATTTGCAAGTCAAAGTTGCGATCGGCGGAAATTAAACATCAGTCAAATCCGCCTTAAATAGCATCTTCTCTTAAGTCTGCGGAGGCAGACATCGTTTGTCTAGAAGCGATTTCAATC
>NZ_JAUBOJ010000243.1:2414-11361 GCF_036700185.1 Microcoleus sp. BM001215392
TAAGTCTGCGGAGGCAGACATCGTTTGTCTAGAAGCGATTTCAATCGCCGATTCATTCATTCATTCTTTCTTTCATTCATTCATTCATTCATTCATTCATTCATTCTTTCATTCATTCATTCTTTCATTCATTCTTTCATTCTTTCATTCTTTCATTCTTTCATTCTTTCATTCTTTCATTCTTTCTTTCTTTCATTCTTTCTTTCGATCGCTGTCATTCGATCGCAAATCAAGCCTAAATTTTGCCAGAGGTAATATGCTGGGACTCATCAAACCCTTAAAACAGTTAAGACGCAGAACTCCCCTCGGATGGCTGCAACTGAGTCACGACAAAGGACGAATGGCGGTTGCAGTAGCAGGAATTGCCTTTGCTGACATTCTGATGTTCATGCAGTTGGGCTTCCAAAATGCCCTCTACACCAGCAATACGCGCCTGCACGCCACATTGCAAACAGACTTAGTTTTGATTCACCCCCAAGCCCGGAATTTGATTAATTTATCTTCCTTCCCCCGCCGCAGATTGTATCAAGCAATGAATGTACCGGGCGTCAAATCAGCCGATCCGCTGTACGTAAAAATTGCCAACTGGAAAAATCCCGAAACTCGGCGGGAAACCTCCCTGATGGTGGTGGGTTTCAATCCCGATCGCCCTGCGTTTGCGCTACCGTCTGTCAACCAAAATCTGAGCGCGATTAAATTGCCGGATACCGTGCTGTTCGATCGCGCTGCGAGGGGAGATTACCAAAGGACGATCGCCGAAATCGATCGAGGAAAATCGGTTAAAACCGAGATCGAGCGGCGCACTGTTAGCGTCAGCGGGTTATTCACAGTAGGAGCATCTTTTGCCGCCGACGGCATCTTGATGACGAGCGATCAAAATTACCTGCGCCTGTTTCCCCGACAAGAAGCAGCGAGTGTTAATGCCGGATTAATTCAACTGCAACCGGGTGCTGACCCGGTGCAAGTTCAACAAGTTTTAACAGCATACTTGCCCGAGGATGTCAAGGTACTTACTAAACAAGAATTTATCGATTTTGAGAAAAACTATTGGGCTAAGAATACTGCCGTTGGCTTTGTGTTTAATTTAGGCGTAGCGATGGGTTTTATAGTAGGAGTAATTATCGTTTACCAAGTTCTCTCAACCGATGTCAGCGACCACATGGGAGAATATGCTACTTTTAAAGCGATGGGCTACCGCAATGTTTATTTACTCGGCATTGTTTTTGAAGAAGCTCTAATTTTATCCATTATCGGCTTTTTTCCTGGATTGGGAGTTTCTTTCGGACTTTACGCCTTAACTCGTAACGCTACAAATCTGCCGCTGTACATGACACTGATCCGAGCAGTTACAATATTAATTTTAAACATGGTTATGTGCAGTATTTCAGGCGCTATTGCTACTCGGAAACTGCAAGCAGCCGACCCGGCAGATATGTTTTAATCTGCATTTCGTATCTCTCTTATCTCTCTCTGTGTTCTCTGCGTCCTCTGTGGTTAAAAAAATCCGAATCTTTAACTCATGAAATCCACTACACTCAACCCCACAACGAACAATTTACAGATTCCTGAACCTGTGATTGCCGCGCATCACCTCGACCACTACTTCGGTCAAGGTCAACTGCGAAAACAGGTACTTTTTGACATCAATCTCGAAATTAATGCTGGGGAAATTGTGCTGATGACGGGGCCTTCCGGTTCGGGAAAAACCACGCTTTTGACTTTGATTGGCGGACTGCGGTCAACTCAATTTGGCAGTCTCAAAATTCTCGGTCAAGAGATGTGCAAGGCTAGTTCAGATGTATTGGTGAAAGGGCGGCGGAAAATTGGCTATATTTTCCAAGCCCACAACTTGCACCGCAGTTTGACGGCGCTGCAAAACGTGCAAATGGGTTTGGAGGTTCACGGAAATTTGTCGCGTGCCGAAATGCGCGATCGCTCTGCGCAAATGCTAGCATTGGTAGGCCTGGAAGAACGGGTTAACTATTATCCCGATGATTTGTCGGGCGGACAAAAACAAAGAATTGCGATCGCCCGTGCCTTAGTTAGTCGCCCCCAAATTGTTTTGGCGGACGAACCGACAGCGGCTCTAGACAGCAAATCCGGGCGCGAAGTGGTGGTTTTGATGCAGCAACTGGCCAAAGAGCAGGGTTGTACGATTTTGTTAGTTACCCACGATAACCGTATTTTGGATATTGCCGATCGCATTGTTAACATGGAAGATGGAAAATTAGCCTAAATAGTTATTGGTTATTGGTTATTTGTTAGTTGTTGGTTCTAATAACCGATCGCAAATAACCCATAACCGATCGCAAATAACCCATAACTCATCGCAGATCGCAATTACTAATTGCTAACAACCAATCCTGGGCGATAAATCCCTAAATTGTGCAGGTACATTTGTTCGAGTTTGGGCAGCGACGAGTCCACGGAACCGCCAAAACGCCGAAAAGAAGGCCAGATGTAGGCGAGTTTTCTGATTGCGGGCTCCAATCTACCCGCTTCTATATCTTCTAAAGCACCTTTTTCTCGGATCAGCTCGACAGCTACAAAGTCTTGATTTTGCGGACTAAAATCGGTGATGCTAAATTTTTTAGCAAATCTATCCCAAGTTGTGCTGAGAAACTGATAGCGCCCCGCAGCATCGGAACACAGCTTTTTGCCGTAGCGGCGGCCGCATCTCATTTCTCTGGGATGGTCGCTGAAACTGGCAAATTTGGTGCCTGTGTACTGGGTGCGGTAGCCGTCGGAACTAGCGGTGCCTTCGGCGGTGGCTATGGTGTCGAGAAATGCTTTTACCCGATCGCGCTCGATGCTATGGTCAGTTGCAACTCGATCGTCAGTGGCCACCGACGGCAAGGGTTGGGGAGAGGGCGAGCTTTCTGTGGCGACACTCAGGCGTTTAGGAGGCGGCGATATTTCTGCTGAGACTGTTTGCCCCCAGAGTTTCGGCGCCATTCTACCCAAAAGAAAGCACAAACAAATGCACAAACTCCACCCCAGTCTCGAACGGAGGCGTTTGTACCGCTGGCTGTGCTGTCGCACGGGCCACGCGTACAGGGGGATAGCTGCGGGCAAGATTCCGGTTTGCTGGCCGAAGGCGAACAGCGATTTTAGAGCTAGCAAGGTTTGCTTGTAGAAACGGGGTGGAACTTTGCGAGTCCTCATCGCTGCGGCGAAAGTCTGGACATCTGTCAGAGTCACTTCTGCCAAAGGTTTTTCTACAAACAGTCGAAAACCGTTGGCTGCCTGCCAGCTAAAGCGCTTGCTGGGGGTAGATTTGCGGTTTACCCACAGACGAATTAGCTCTTGGTCGGACATACGAAGCAGATGGCTTCCCAGATGTTCTGATGCGTACAAGAGTACCTCCTCATATCACTTCTAGTTGAAGGTTCCCAGTTATAGATGAGATGGATAGGGATCGACGGAAACTCGCTTCAACCATACTAAGTGATACTACTAAGCGCTCACGGGGTCAAGTTTCATCGCGGCTTTTTCGAGCAGTTGAGTGTAAAGTTGACTTAGTTGGGAAGCTACACCGTCCCAACTGAAATTGGTTTGGACGCGCGCTCTACCTGCTTGTCCGAGTTGCTGCCGCCATAGTGAGTCAACTAATAGGCGATCGATCGCACCTGCAAAGGCTGCTTCATTTTTCGGCGGCGCCAGCAAACCGGTTTCTCGCGGCACTACGGTATATTTCAGCCCTCCCACGTCGGAGGCGACTACGGGCGTGCCGCAGGCCATCGCTTCAATGGCGACTAAGCCGAAAGGTTCGTAATGGCTGGGAACCACGCAGACATCGGCGGCTGCGTAGTAGGCGGGAAGAATGTCTCGGCTCAAGCCGCCAGGGAAGCTGGTAATGTCGCTTAAGCCTAATTCTTGAACCATGCGGCCGATGCGATCGCGCTCTTTACCGTCACTTTCCCCCTCGCGCCAGCCACCGCCGATAATTAGTTTTAAATCGCTTTTGTCACGGAGTGATGACAAACTGACGGCGCGGACTAAGGTTTCGATGCCTTTGCGGGGGTCAAAACGACCGACGTACAGCACGACTTTGGTTTCGGGCGCTATTCCCAACTGTTGGCGGGCGGCCGATCGGGCGATCGACCCAAACCGCTCTATTTCGGTACCGCAGGGAATAATATCAACATTGCCTTTTGAGGACACCAGAGACCTCATGTGTTCTCTTTCTTGAGGACTGGTAGCTACTACGCGATCGGCTGTTTCCAAAAGTGTTTTTTCTACGTGGAGCCTGGTTTTGGCAATCATGGGAATTGTCGAAACCGACTTGTATTTAACTGCTGCCAAAGAATGATAAGTGTGAACTTGTCGCAGGGGTTGCGATTTTTTCAACGCCATTCCCACCCAAGAAGACAGCCAGTAATTCGTGTGAACTAAGGGATATTGAAAGCCTGACTCTAACTGAAACTTCTGAAATTCGCGAACAAAAATAGGCAAATATCCGTAAAGTTCGTCGCGGGGAATAAATTCTTGCGGCCCTGCTACTAGGCGAATTGTCCGGCAATTGGGGCTGTGCTGGACAATGCTTGCTTGTTGCGAGTCCGATGAGCGGGTGAACATATCAACTTGCCACCCTTGTTTCGCCAGAGCTTCACCTACTTGACGCACGTAAACATTTTGCCCGCCCGCTTCTTCTTTGCCAATTTCTACAGCCGGATCGCCGTGAACCGAGATCAGGGCGATACGTTTTTTTGTTAATGAAATCATGATTGTTTACCAAAATTTAAAAAAAATGCAGCCGATCAATGTGCGATTTTGCGTCCTGCGCGGGGTAACGAAACGTAGCTGCTAATTGTTATTAAAGTCAAAATGGGCTAGCTATAAATCATCCTTCAGGGATAAATTGCCAGGATCAAATTGACAAACGACTTCCTTCTGCTGACAGAGACCAGCAGCAGGTCAAACTCTACATAATCAAAATGGAAATAAACGAAGGTGAAGGGAATTTCTTCGCTAGGGACTGTTCTCAAACTCCAACCAGCTTTCAGGTTGCTGTTCGAGATGCTGCCGTCAGTCCAAGGTAAAATTTTTACCTTAATGACTAAATAAATTTAGCTGTGGAGAAAGCAGAAGCAAATCGTCCTCAAGACATAATTTTAGAGAGCGATCGAAAAGAAAGCTAGATTATTGCCTTCAAAATTTTTCTTTCCTTCCGCCTTCCGCTTTCTGGCTGCTTCACTGTTGCTTCGATCAAAGCCGGGGATCGAATTTAACCTCAAATTTCCCAATTGTCAAATATTAAGAATTGTTCCGATGTTTGCGCGCTACGGATTCTCCTTTTTCGGTGTGCAGGGTATTATTTCGCGAAGCTCGCATTAGAGAGCCGTATCGGTTAGCCCAAACTTGGGTAAACTCGGCACCTAAGAACAGAATTTGAGCGGAATAATTAATCCAAAGCAGGATAATTACGAACGATCCCGCAGCACCGTAGGTAGAGGCAATACCGCTACCGCCGAGGTAAGCTCCAATGAGAGATTTGCCGATCGTAAACAGCATTGAGGTGATGGCGGCGCCGATCCAAACATCATTCCAGGCAAGATCGACATCGGGCAAAAGTTTGTAAATTAAGGCAAACAGTAGCGTAACTACGCCAAAGGAGATCGCAAAGTCCACAATCTGCCAAATACCTACTGGTAATTGCAACCAGCCGTTTAACCAATAGCTGACGGCAGCTAAAACGGCGCTAAGGACTAAAGATACTAGCAGTAAAAAACCGATGCCTAAAATCATCGTAAAAGACAATACACGGTCTTGCAGAAATCCCCAGATACCCCGACCCGGAGGCGGTGAAACATTCCAAATAGTATTGAGGGCTTCTTTGAGATTAGTAAACACGTTGGACGCGCCCCACAAAAGTGTAGCGATGCCGACGAGAGTTGCAATCATTCCCGACTTGGGTTCTGAGGCTTTGAGAATCAGTTCTTGGATAGTTTGGGCGCCATCTTTGCCGATTAAACTTTGGAGTTGGGCGACGATTTGACCTTGGGCTGCGTCTGCACCAAAGACTAAACCGACGATCGCAATTACGATAATTAGCAGCGGGGCGAGGGAAAAGACTGTGTAATAGGCTAGGGCGGCGGCTAGAGTTGGCGCTTTATCTTCTTGCCATTCAGTAAAAGTTTGTTTGAGCAGCGATATGACTGTTTTTAAGTTCACGACCTTTGGTTTCCTGATACTTATGCTTCACAAAGGGATTGTAATAGTTTAGGACTTTTTCAGCCTCAGCCACAAGATAGATTTATCGATTAGCAAACTCAGAGAATTACTTTTATGTCAAATTCCAACGCAAATGTTAACAGCACCGATGTCAAATCGTCCAAAAAAGCAGTTTCTTGGGCAAAACTGAGCGCATTAGTAGCGGTGGTAAATTTTTTAGTGGTGCTTTTCCATTTCAGTTACCTTCAGTTTCGCCCTGTTTATCAGACTTATTTGCCCGGATTAGTGAAAATTTACGACCCGATTAAAGGCATTAATTCGAGTTTGCCAAATCCCGAATCTTTGCCAAACACTGACCAGTTTTGGCGAATAGATGCGTGGTTTATCGGCTTTTTCTGGGCGGAATTTGTGATAAAAAGTCTGTTCCACACCCGCCGCAAACCGGGGGTACCTTGGTCTAATTTTGTGCTGAGGCGCTGGTACGAAGTGTTTCTGCTGGTGCCGATTTGGCATGGGTGGCGGATTTTGCCGGTGTTGGTGCGCCTCCACAAGTCGGGTTTGGTGAATCTCGATCGCGCATTTGCTCAAATTACCTACGAACCGGTGGCTTATTTAGCCGATACGATGTCGGAATACATGATGGTGCGGTTTATCAATCAAGCTCAAAGTTCGATCGAACAGGGCGACGCAGCGCGGGTACTGCTCGAACCGCAGCAGCCCTACCTTCACGTCAATCAAGAAAATACGATCGAACAAATTACCAACCGGATTTTGGATCTGACAATTTACAAAGTTTTGCCGCAAGTGCAACCGGGTTTGGAAGAATTGCTGCACCACAATCTGGAAACCACAATCAAACAGTCGGATTTTTATCAACTCCTGCAAACTTTCTCTCCGGTTAATATTCTGCCTAAGGAAATGACCGAACAGCTAGCAAATTATCTGGCTCAAACTGCGGTTGATGTGGTAGCTACTACTTACGAAGACGATAAAGGGCGCAAAATTATCGATAATTTTAGCCAAGAATTCAATCAAAGTTTGCGGCGGGAATTGCAAGATGAGAAAACTCTCGGGGAATTGCAGTCTCTGCTGTCGGATTTGTTGGAAGAGGTGAAGTTGAATTACATTCAAGGCGGGTTGAAGTCCGATCCGGAGGAGACTTTGACGGAAATTAACTCGCTGCGGGAGTTAAGGGAGGGTTGATCTAGTAATTAGTTTCGGGTTTGTTAATTGAATTTTTTTTAACGAACCGCGAAGAGGCGAAGGACGCGAAGAAAGAGAAGAGAAGAGAAGGGAAGATAAGAGTAAGAGTTCGCAAGTTGTACGGGTAAGGTGTGCAGTGCGCATTTTACCCGAAAGAATTGGTTGAAAGCCCGCCCGCCGGAGCGGGAAAAATTAAAATCAGACTATTGATTACTCCCATCCTCTGACTTAAGGGTAGAGGTCGCTCGTCTCTCTCAAACTGTCAACTGTCAACTGTCAACTGTCAACTGTCAACTGTCAACTGTTGAAGAATACGGGTAGTGTGGATATCCGATGTCAATCTATCTGAATGGCTAAGCTAATATAAAGGCGTTAGTCGAAAACATCTATCATATTATTTATCTATTTTGAACAACCTTACTTGTCTGGAAATAGAAGTCGCCCAAACACTGCTGAGATTAGCAATGTTGCTGGGCTTAACACTTTTAATCGCGTTTTTTGTGGCGTCAGAACTAGCATTAGTATCGGCCGATCGCCATCAAATCCGCCAACTCGCCCAGTTGCGCGATCGCCCAAACGCCAAAACTGCCGAACTCGTCCACCAAGCGCAGAACAACATACCGCATTACCTGTCGGTGACTCAAACTGGCACAACCGCAGGGAGTCTGCTGTTGGGATGGTTGGGCGAGGGAGCGACTGTACACTGGATCGAGCCCTGGATCGACAAATTGCCGATCGGTCATTTTCCGGCGATGCTGACGGCGCATTCGATCGCAGTTCCCGTAGCATTCATCTTTGTTACATACATCGAGATAGTATTAGGAGAACTCATCCCCAAAGTATTAGCAACCCACGCCCCAGAACGCACCGCTTTGCTTTTGATGCCATCCCTGGAAATCTGCTCGAAAATACTGTGGCCGCTGCTAGCAGTTCTCAACGGTACGGTGCGGCTGCTGACAGGTTGGATTACCAGTAAGCAGTCAGAACCGCTGCTACCAGATTCCGAAGCAACGATCGTTGAAAAAGACGCTCATTCAGCCCTAATTTCCGGCATCTGGGAAGTAACAGCAGTTAACGAAAAACTCGGGTTAAACCTGCCCACGAACCAAGCGTACCAAACAATCGCCGGATTCGCGATCCACAATTTCGGTAAAATCCCAAATCAAGGCGATCGGCTATTGTGGGGCGAACTAGAAATAGAAGCAGCAGATGTAGTAGAAGGCAGTTTAGAAACAGTGCTGCTGCGCCAGGTAACACGCCCCTTATTTGAGCCGCAACAGCCCGAACTCGTCTTGAATTGAATGACTACCAATAGGGACAATAATTGCTCAATTCTTTATCTTCCCTTCCATTCTCTTCCTAGCGCTTGCGCGCCGCTTCGCTAACGCGTCCTTTGCGTCTTCGCGGTTCATTTAAATCATGAGATTTGAGATTAACCAATAATCCCAAATCTCAAAAACTGCGCCTCAATTACCAGAAAGAATTGGTTGAAAGCCCGCCCGTCCGATCGGGATCAATTAAAATCAGACTATTCATTACTCCAATCCTCTGACTTAAGGGTAGAGGTCGC
>NZ_JAUBOJ010000244.1:0-11281 GCF_036700185.1 Microcoleus sp. BM001215392
GTCTGACATCTGCGGTTTCTGTATCAATCAAAGACTTATGCAATTCAAGTCTAATAACTAATGACTAATGACTAATGACTAATGACTACCGATCGAGCCGGCGTTGAATTTGTCTGAGAGACTGGTACATTTCGGGTAAGCGGTTGTACACAGCAGCGGCTTTGAGAAATAGTTTGTGGGGAATTGCTGGAACCCCAGTCACGATCGCACCTGCGGGCACATCGCTGTGAATTCCGGCTTTGGCTGTGGCGATCGCCCCGTTACCAATTTTAGCTTGATTGGCTATTCCTACTTGACCTGCCAAAATTACATTATTGCCAATTATGACTCCGCCCGCTAAGCCGACATGGGCGGCAAAAGCGCAATTTTTCCCAATTTGACAGCCGTGACCTACGTGTACTAAATTGTCGATTTTGGTATTCTCGCCGATGCGGGTTTCTCCGACCGCTGGCCTGTCGATCGCGCTATTGCAGCCGACCTCAACGCCCTCTTCCAATACAGTACATCCAGACTGCTCCATTTTCACCCATCCTGTGGCTGTCGGCACGAACCCAAAACCTTCGCTCCCGATCGCCGCGCCACTGTGAATGACGCAATTCGCCCCGATCCGAGTACGTTCGTGAATCACACAGTTAGCGTGTAAAACTGTATTTTCGCCAATTACCGCATCTGGGTAAATTACGACATTTGGATGAATGCAAACGTGATTGCCGATTTTGACTTTTGCTTGAATCACGCTGTGGGGGCCGATACTGACATTTTCACCGATTTCGGCTTCGGGGTGAACTGTCGCGGAGGGATGAATTTCGGATGCTGGGCGAAACGGTTGGTAAAAAAGGCGGATGGTTTGAGCAAATAGCAATCGCGGATCTGCTGCGGAAATCCAAGCGATGTTGCGATCGCTGCATTGAGCTTGCAGGCTTTCGTCTAAGGGTAAAATTAAGGCTGAAGCGTTTGTGGTGGCTGCATGAGCGGCAAATTTAGCTCCTTCTATGTAGCTGATTGTACCTGATGCGGCTTCATCGACTGGGGCGGGGCCTGTAATTTCTCGATCGTCCGCGCTGGAGGCTTTTAGGCTGTGGCTGTTGGCTAAAGTCAGTTTCTCTACTATGTCGCTAAACTGCATAAATGAAAATTTGCTGTTAACACCGATTCCTCAAGCTCAAAATCATATCATGTTCGATTGTTCGATCGTCCGGACTTTAGTCCTCTGTCTTTATTGCCTAAAACTTATGAGGACTCTCCGTCCGAACGATCGAACCTGGAAAGGACCCAAGTCCGAACGATCGAACCTGGAAACGAAGAACCTGGAAAGAACCCAAGTCCGAACGATCGAACCTGTTCGATCGCCCACGCATGAGTTTACCAGCGCCCATGCAAAAGGGAGCAGATCGTCTTCTGCTCCCACTAACTCTCGAAAAGCTGTACGGTATTGAATTCAATGATTTTTGGCAACTATTGCACTGAGGATGCTTCTACATCTACGGTGCGGGCTGTACCTTCTGCATATGTTTCGGTTGGTTCGGATGCTGATGCTGTCTCTGTTTGGCGGGATTTAAAATAGTCGATCGCCATTTGGGATACTTCCGAAATCAGCAATACTGCGATCGCCACATCGTCAATTTGTCCTACTACTGGGAGAAAATCTGGCGCAATGTCGATCGGGCTTACCAAATATGCCAACGTTCCTAGAATAATCCACCAGCGGTACTTGGGGTTGCGGAGCGTCTCGCGGTACCAGTTATAAACAGATTGTATTGAAAAGTTCATGGGGTTGTCCTCTCGTTATATTTTCTATCTTGACAAATTGTCCCTCGAAATGCTTGTGGAGATATCCCCCCTAAGGTTGGGAAGAGAATTCTACTTGGGAATATTGGGAATTGGGTACGGGCGATTTGTCAAGCTGTTGGCTGTTAACTGTTGGCTGTTGACTGTTGACTGTTGACTACTGACTACTGACTACTGACTACTGACTAACAAAAGGTTTTTCCTACCAACTTTTGAAAGCGCTTGTTTTTGTGCAAAAGCTTCAAGTCCGGATCTGTTTGAGCTAAGCTGAGATATTTAGCCCGGTTGAGTTCGATCGCCTTGGCGATGCAATCTACGGCTAAAGTTGTTTTACCTTCGCAAGCATAGCAATAGCCTTTGTTGTAAATGCTGTTGGCGCGATCTGGCTTGACTTCCAGGGACATATCGATGCTTTTGTGAGCTTCTTTGTATTTCCCCAATTTAGTCAAAGCATAGCCCCGATTGTCCCACGCTTCGTAGTTTTTGGAGTCGCAAACCAGGGATTTGTCGTAGGATGCGATCGCCTCTTTGACTCGTCCCAAACGGCGCAGTGCTAGGGCGCGGTTGTTCCAAGCGTGGGTGCAGTTGGGATTGATTTCTACAGCTCTTTCTGTGGCCTCCAAACACTCTTTTTCTCTGCCCAATTTAGCTAGCATATTGCCCCGGTTTACCCAGGATGAGGCGTGGTTGGGGTTGATGGCGATCGCGCGATCGAAACTATCTAAAGCTTCCTCGGATTTGTCCCAAGCCATGAACGCGCAGCCGCGATTAAACCACACATCTGGATCGTCTGGCTGAATGCTGATGGCTTGATCGTAGCTGCGCATTGCTGCTTTAAATCGGCCCAGTTCGATCAGAACATTGCCTCTGTTGGCAAAGGCTTTGTAGTAATCTGGGTTGAATTCCAGAGCGCGATCGTAGCAGTTGAGTGCTTCTGTATACTTTTCGATCGATGCTAGGGAGTTGGCTTTACCTTCCCAGGCTTCGTAGCTGTGGGGGTAGTAGAACAGCATTCGATCGAAATTGGCAGCAGCTTCTTCGTGCTTTCCCCATTCTCCCAAAGCGATGCCTTTGTTGAGCAAAGCCTGACTGTTGGATGGTTGGAGGTCGATCGCGCGATCGAAGTTTTCGATGCACTCTTGGTACTGTTTCAGGTGTCCCAAGGCCAAGCCGCGACAGTTCCAAGCATCGGTGTACTTGGGATCTAGTTGCAGCACTTGGTCGAAAAGCGCGATCGCCTGCTCAAAATCCCGATCGTGCAGCCACTTGACTCCTTGCTCGAATAGCGCTTTAATCTCTTCCATAATCTGCCAATTCTCGCTCTCTAAAATACAGACAACTACAGACTTTGCCTAAATTTTGTATTTTTACTCGATCGTGACTTGCACACAATTTGTCTGTTCAATTTATTTGCCTCCCTCAATGTTAAATTAGTCTGATTCCCTACTGATATTTTAAATAATTAAAATGTTCGTGCAAGAACATTTTTTAGGTATAAAACAATACCTAGTTTTTTTACTTGGGGATGTGGTCGATCGTGGGAGTTGCGGATGTTTTTATCGTCAAAACTCAAAATATCTTGTGTTAGAAGCTGCCTTATTTGAACAAACAAAACTGTTCTATAAGGAACAGTTTTTTAGTATAAATTAACACCTACTTTTTTTGAAATCCGCGATGCGGCCGATCGCCCGAATTACTGACATTTTTATGCTTAAAAGTCAGTCAAAATACACGTTCATCCTGTCCCCTATTTCCTTTGACCCTTGTATTCAAAGGGTTTCAGCCTGACACTAATCTCAGCATCGGTTTCAGCATCCGATTTTCACAGCCACTATTCTCACCGATCGCCCTACAGTCAGCCTAAGTACAATAAAACAATTAAAGTATTATAAAATACCAGTAGTCCGAGTTTGGACAGAGCGTTAAGTTCAATCGAAAAAAGGACACTTTTCACCCATCTTGAAACACCCATTTTTGGTCGCCGATCGCAATTTCGCAACCATTCGCCAACCAAAAAGGCTCGTTAGCAGCTAGCCTCTGTCCTCCGACAAAAGTGCCGTTGGAACTACCGCTATCGACAAGTTGATATCGCTGTTTGCCAACTTCATCAGTAGCGCGGCGGATTTGGGCGTGGTAGCGGGAACTTTGCGGATCTTGCAACACTAAACTGTTGGTTGGTTCTCGTCCAATTGTAAAAGGATTTGCCGTTAAACCGATCGCCTGTCCAGAAAACTTGTAGATTAAATATGCAGTATTTTTGCGATCGCTGCTGGCGAGTACCGTCGGCGCAAGTGAAGGTGAATTTCTCGCAGGTGGGAGACTATTTTGAGCGAGTTGTTCTGTCAGTTGTTGCAAATCGCGATCGAATGATGCTGCTGTTTCAGAAGCTGGAAGACTCGCCGGAGAATGACCTGAAATTAAGTTTAACTGCTGGACGGGAGCTTGAGGTGCGATCGGGCGGCCGGCTTCTGCAATTCTCATTTGCAGGGCGGCCGAATTTTCTGCTTCCTGTCGCGCACTCATTCCCTCAACTTGGCGAATCACTCCGTTGGTTTCGGGGAAGCTGACATCGCCAATTCGCACGTCTTCTAAGTTAAAACCGAGGGGATAAAAGTCTTGGACGCGATCGAGCAAATTTTGGCGCAGCAACAGCCGGCCTTGGGTGATAAGCTGTTGTAAGGAAAATTGCCCGATCGCTAATCCCATACAATCTTTAACTGCACTTGCTAAAGCTGCGATCGGATCGGACAATTCCAAAGCTACCCGTTTCGGATCTATAACTTGATAAATAACCGTCAGAGTCGCATCAATTAAAAATCTATCTTTAGACAAGAAATCCCCCTGGGACTGCACGTCCAAGTTGCGAAGTTTGGTATCTACGAGGACAATTTGACACTGTTCCAGCAGGGGAAGGGCGAAGCTGAAATGGCGCCCGGATTTCAGGGTACGCACGGCGCGGCCGTTTTTGACCAACAAACCTGTGCAACCCGCCCCGATAAAGTCCATGCTAAACCCGGCCCAGCGTTCTGGTGTGACGGTTTGAATCAGGGGAGAGGCGTTGTTCATGGGATGCAGTTGAGGGAGGTTCGATTCTACTTTTAGGGTAACAAATTGCTGGCGGTCGATCGACCTCGCCGTGTGCCTGTTGGGCAACCTCTATACTTTACGCCTCCACGAGTCCCGATTCAGCACGTACTGGATCTAGTTTGCATCTGGAATTTATTTGCTATGCTTTACTTTACGAAGTTATCGGTCAAAATCTGATTTTTATAGCAACTATAATTTATTTGCTACACTTAAGAAATCATCCTAGTTTGTAAGCGAGATGAACACCATCACGATCGCCATTTCAGATGAGCGCCTGCTGAAACTACAAAAAGTCGCTGCATATCTGAATCTATCAATAGAAGAGTTAGTCTTAATGGGTTTGGAAAAGTTGGTTGCAGAGGCAGAAGTTTCCTCTCCACATACTGCCACAGATATCCTAAATAAAAATGCCGAATTAGACTCAGTGGTAGTTGAAAAATTTTATACCCTTGCCGAGCAGTGGCAAAGTGAAGTTGCTGGAATGTCTTCGACAAACCGAATGTCTCAGCATCCTGCATATCAGGAAATTATTAATATGGGAAATCAAATTATACCACTGCTGCTATCAGAACTGAAAAAAAATCCCCTTTACTGGTTAGCGGCGTTGAGTGCAATTACAGGTGAAAATCCCATCAAAGCAGAACAAAGAGGAAGAGTCAAACAGATGGCATCAGCTTGGATAGAGTGGGGTAAAAATCAAGGCTACGCGATTGAAGAGAATGTATAGAAGACCTGAATTTGAAATTAAATGGCCGAATTTGTCTCGCACGGATTATCAAGTTACCAGCCTAAAGTCAGAGGAATATAACTGCTTTGCGGGGGCTGCTGGGGAAGACGAGCGATGGTGGCAACCCATACCGGGAGAGCAATTTTATTGGCCTGACGGTGTGCCGCAAGAGGAGACTATAGAAGCGTATATTCAGGCTTATCAAACGCTGGGATATGAAATTTGTAATGGCGACGGATTAGAAGTTGGATATCACAAAATAGCGATATATGTTGACTCTAGCTGTATCCCAACTCATGCAGCCAGACAATTACCTAATGGTAAGTGGACAAGTAAACTTGGCTGGTTGGAAGATATTGAACACGAACTGGATGGATTGACGGGCGACAGATACGGAGTTGTCGGTCAAATTCTCAAACGTGCGGTAAATTAGGGAATGGCGATCGCACTTTCGGAAAATAAGGGCGATCGCATTTAACCAAAACAACTTTGCCTGCCCCTCCTGTGGTAATCTAACCCCTAATCATGCCGTACTTACGCTTTAAGTAATCAGGCAAGATTGTCGGGATATAGATAGTCTGTTCCCATTCACGATATTTTCCCAGTTCGTCAAAGTGATAAGTTTTAGGTTCGCAGCCGCGTCCATCTGGGAATTTGTACTTGCAATTTCCCGGTGGATGGGTAGCCCAAGGCTGGTTTTTGCGATATTCCGACCAACGGCGTCCCACACTGCCGTCTAGCAAGTCGGTTTCACCTACAGGCATTTTAAGCACCGATTGCACATGAATGAGCTGGTGACTTGATTCGGAAAGGACGCACCAATGTCCTTCTGGGATACCTGACAAACTGCCTGATAGCTGTTCAATCCGCTTGATGTAGCCAGTAATTTCGCAAGTTTTCATTTTATTTCTCCTCTGTGATTTTTTGAACAAAGGAGAAGTTCGTTGGCCAACTGTGCTTCTCACACTTCCATAATCGTGAGTTAGCAAGGGTTTGGCTCGATCGCATTTAGATCGAACCGAAGATGATCTAAAATTGATCTTGACATCTTATAAATTATGTGTATGGCTCCGACACTCAAAGCTTGTGAAGAAGGAAAAAAACAAATTGACGGAGCCTTAAGCGATAAGGGATGGACTAAAGGGGAGAATAGTAAAGCTATTCAAGAAGCGAGTCGCTCGCTCATATTGTCATATCTTTGTGAAAAAAAATGGACGAAAGAGACGAAATTAAATCGCCAACAACTTGAAAGCTGCGATCTTTTTAATAAAACATGGCTCGATAAAAATTTTTCAGTTTATAACTCTACTACTTATACAAAGATTGAATCAGAAATCGAATCAGGAGAATTAAAAGCCAAGGGAATTTCCTATGGAACTTTTAACGATTTTTTATTGAGTAACCCCATAAAAACAAGAGCATTTAAGGCTTACTGTGAGGTATTAGGACTGAATTGGGAAGAGATTAAAGAAGATCCACCACAGTCTGAACAGACAAATCATATTAAGACTGAGATACGATATTTTGGAGGTTCGGAAGTCAGCGATCGCACCTTGGCACTCGTGGAGGAATACACCAAGCTATTTGTTGGGCGCGACAAGATGCTAGAACTCCTAGATAAGTTCTTAATTCAATCCGAGAACAGATGGAAAATTATTACCGCCAAGGCGGGTTTTGGTAAAACAGCACTGTTAGCAAACTGGGTAAAATCACGCCAGGGAAACGATTATTTTATCGCTTATCACTTTTTCAGTCAGCGTGATGAAATTACCCGTTCAGTCCCTAATGCCTATCGCAATCTGCTGCAACAACTTTATAATTACTGCGAATTGAGTAAACCGTTGTCCCATAATGAAACCGAGTTGCGGGAGGCTCTTCATAACTTTGTTAAAGACTGGAAAGGTAAACCTTTAGTTGTTGTCCTAGATGGTTTAGATGAAGCCGATCGTCCCTTCCTACCACCCTTTTATACTCCTTTGCCTCAGAATGTATTTGTTATTGCCTCAGCGAGAGCCTCTGAAGGGGAGCAGCTAGAATACTTGTCTGGTTGGGAAAATGATGTTGAGCCGATACACCTCGATCGTTTGCCCCCTTGTGCGATCGCAAACTGGTTACAAGAAACTGGTAAGGGTGAGTTAGTAACTCTGGCACAGGACGAAACTTTTGTGACGCAGGTGTCCGATCGTACTGAACGAATACCACTTTTTCTTAAATACTTGATCGATGAGTTGTTAGAAGTAGCACAACAGGGTGAGGAAAGTACAATCCGCAAAACACTTGCAGCAACACCCAAGGGTTTTCCTGAGTACATTCGTCAGCAATACCAAGCCTTAAGTCAATTAGCAGATTGGCATTTTCGCCCAGATATGCGAAAGATATTCTATTTTCTGACTATTGCCAAAGGAGAGCTATCTTCTGACGATTTAGTAGAACTCATGGGAGAAAGTCCAGTCGGACTGCCGTGGCAGATAAGTCGATGGTTCAAAATTCGTCAGTTAGAGGACTGTCTCGTATTCTCTTTCGCTCATTCGACATTAGCCGAACAATTTGCCGTCCTCCCTGAAATCCAAGCGAATACCAAAAAATTTCAGAAGGAACTGATTAAATATTGCGCTCAGTGGGACGAATACAAGAGTCCTTATGCGTTGCGGCATTATGCAGAACACTTGCGGGATGTAAAGCACTGGGAGGAATTGTATGCGATCGCACGTAACGCAGACTTTTACTCGCACTCCATTGAACAGTTTCCCGATGAGCCTGATTTGCCTTTAAAGACAGTGAAGACTGCGTTGTTAGCCGCTGCTGAGGAAGACAAAGCAGGAGAAATGGCAGAATTTATGCTGTTACACGCACGGCAACTGTTGCAGACAACAGCGCAAGATTCACCCCTAGATACTTTGCGAAAAGGCTATTTAGAACGAGCTTGGAGACTGACTGATTTGTATGAAATTGAGTACCGTATATTGTGGTATTTATTGCTGGCGTGGGAATTGAAAGATACAGGCAAATTTGAGGAAGCGCGGGAAACACTGAAGCGATTGCAGCAGCAGGAATTACCTCGTTTACCAACAAATGGGGTTAAGGAGTGGCAAAGCGAGTCTGCTGCTTACCTACTTGCCCATGTTTTTGAAGTCAGTGAGGATATCTGTACTACTTTAGAGCAAAAGCTTTTCGATGATCGTTACCGCTGTATTTTGTGCGGTAATCTCAGTAATCGCGGTAACTTTGCTGCCGCCTTAAAAACTGTACAGGGCGTTAGCTCACAAATATTATGGCAAGTATCAGTGCTGTTAAATATAGCAAAAGCACAGGTGCAGAAAGGAGATATAGAATATTCTGCTACCTTTACCAACACTCTTGAGATTGTAAAAACATTTGTTTTAACCTCATGGTGGGAAATCTTGATAGGGAAGATAGCCAAAGCCCAAATAGAAGTTGGCGACAGGGCATCAGCACAAGCCACTTTGACTGAAGCTATTGAAACAGCAGATAATAAGATAGACAACCCATTGTATCAAGTAAATGCGTTTGTTTCTCTAGCAAATGTTCAGGCAGAGGTGGGAATGGTTGAAGAAGCGATCGCTACTCTACAAAAAATTAACGATCGACCAGAACTTGAAAAACTTTTTCTAAGTATAAGTATAGCTAAAGTATGGTTCAAAACTGGAAATAAAGACAAAATAAAAGCAATTTTTGCAAGACAGTTAGAAATAGCAAATGGTATTGCAAACGAAGAAAAACAAGCTGACACTCTACGAAACATTGTAATAGCGCAAGCTGAACTAGGAGAGTTTGCCGATGCCCGTGAAACGGCTAAAAAGATTGACTGTTCAGACAGACCATATGCCTTAATGAGAATAGCAACAGAGCAAGCCAAAGTGAGGGAATTTACTACTGCACTAGAGACTGTTGAAGAAATTGAGATTAAGCATTATCAATCCGAGGCTTTGTCGGTAATTGTAACATCGCAAGCCGAGGCAAGAAATTTTCCTGATGCTTTTGAAACTGCAAGCCGGATCGAGGAGCCTTTTAAGGCACAGGCTTTGTGTGGAATTGCAATAGCCAAAGCTGAGGCAAGCCCATTTACTGATGATGCACTTGAAATTGCTGAACAAATTGAGAGTAACCGAGAAAGAACGCAGGCTTTGGTGGGAATAGTAAGGATACAAGGCCAAGTGAAAAATTTTCCCGCCCTGCTGAAAATCAAGGACAAGGTTCGCGGTAAAGAGTGGAAAAATGAAGTTTTATCAGCAATGGCAGAGGTATACGCAAAAGCAGAAGATTTCACTACTGCGTTGGAGATAGCTACAGAAATAGATATTCCATCAATGCACGCGAAAACTCTAGAAGTAATAGCAGAGATACAGGCACAAGCTGGACAATTTGAAGCAGCACGAAATACTTTTGCTACCTTCCTTAAAATTGAAAAAAAACCTGAAGCTTCTATCTCATTTATGAGAGCGTCAGCTCTAGCAATAGTAGCAGAAGTACAGGTAAAAAATGCTCAAAAAGAAGTAGGAGCAACTACCGCCCGTATTGCCTGCGAAATTGCACAAAATATTCATAATCCAGCGGAAAAAACAAACTTACTAGCAAGAATAGTACAAATACTCGTAGAAGCAGAAAAAATAGAAGAGGCAAAATATATTTGCGATCGCGCTTATGAAATTGCACAACATATTAGTAACAACCGAGAAGACCAACGATCGCAAAGTTTCGGATTAATAGCACAAGCACAGACAAGGATAGGAGAGTTTGACGCAGCCATTAGAACCATTAAAGCCATCCCTGACCCATTCTATTTCTATCAAGCTGATGCACTGAGAAGTCTAGCACAGTTACAGATATTAAAAGATTCACAGCAAATAAAGAAATTTAAAAGCACTATCAGTGAGGTTCATGAATTTTATAAAAGTGAATATCCTATTTTTGAGTTTCTAAACAGGGTTGAGCTTTTGACTATTATAGCAGTGGCACGATCGACTGTAGGAGAAACCGAAGCAGCCTTAGCCACTTTTGCCGCTCTGCTTGAAGCTGCAAAAACACAAAAACAACGGGAACGCGATCAAGATTTATCTACAATAGCCATAGGATATGCAGAAGTAGGGAAATTTCCCAAGGCTATTGAAATTATCAACGAGATTGAAGATGGGGCGCAGAAAATAAGCGCACTTTGGGCGATCGCTTGGGAGCAGTTCAAAAAAGGAAAACAAGTTACAACTCTTGATATCGCCCTCGCAGCTAAAGAAAAAATTGAGGATAAAAAAAAGCGCCTGCAAGCCTTCAAGAGGATTGCTCAAATACAAGCAATTGCAGGAAAAGGTGAGGAGGCAGTAAGGACTGTAGAGGCGATTATTACAGACCATAACAAGCACTTACCTGACATTGCCTTATTGTTTGCTGAAACAGGCGATCGAGTAAATTTTAAACGCTTGTTAATTCCCTGTGCCTACTACTTAGACGCTGCTTATCAAATGTGTGGATATTTATCGCGGCTGTATCCAGAGCAAGCATCAGCAGTGGCAAAAGTTTTGAGCGAGTTGAATAGAAAGGAGCGGTAGTTTGCGATCGCACCTCAACCAACCAATATAACTGAAGGGTAATCGGTCTTGTTTGATTGTAGCCGATCGCGCGATCGAGAGTAAAACTGACCAAAAAGGAATATACTCAACAGCATTC
>NZ_JAUBOJ010000245.1:0-11214 GCF_036700185.1 Microcoleus sp. BM001215392
GGCCAACTCCGGCGGCAAAGGCAGAGCTTGATTGTTGCCCGATCGTACCAAATAACCATCCTGCAACCGCACCTCCCCGCGCAACATCGCCAACTGTGCCAGGCGCAAGGCTTCAGCCTTAATCGGCGCCGTGCGCAACTGCTGGTAAAACTCAGTCATCAGCCCCAAAGTTCCAGCATCTGACACATACCACAAACTCGCCAAAGCCGATTTTACGCCAGCGTGTACCGCCAATCCCGCAAACCCCAACTCAGCTTGTTCATCTCCCACCGCCGTAGTGCAAGCACTCAAAACCAATAACTCCACCTGCGGATTAGATAACTTCAACTCACTCAACTGATTTAACCGCAACTTAGTATCCCAAAACTGAATGTAAGAATTTTGGGCACCACCAGGCTGAAAATCTCCGTGAGTAGCTAAGTGAATAATTTTGTATTGCGGTTGATTGCGCTTGTCCTTCAAATTAGCCAGCGTAAAACCTTCGTTGAGAAAAGACGCACCAGGCCAAATCTTGTCCACAATTGTTGATATTTCCAGCGGCACAGCAGGCAAAGGATTTTGATCGTATTGTGCCGGAAAATTCGACGCACCCATCGCCAAAACTTCCGAGTTCTTAACATCAGCATAGCGAGTATCAGTCAAACTCAAACTCGGAATCAATCCCAAACTGTACTTTTCAACCAAAAACTGTTTTCCGTCAAACAAAGCAGCCAAAGGCAAAGTTCGCAAACCCGCATCCATCGAAAACACCAAGGTATCAATCTTGTTAGCCTCCAATTGGTCTTGCAGTGGTGCGATCAACCACTGGTAAAGTTCCTGGGCAGGTTCCTTATAATCATCAGCAGTCAATCTTCTAGGACTTCTCACAGCATTAGTGAATTCTTTAGCAACTTGCAGCACTGTTTCGCGGCTTGCTGACACGCTTTTAAACACATTTTTGCCATCTGGCAATAACAACACAAGTTCTAAATGGTTCTCTTTCGCCCACACGTAAACGATCGCGGGTTTAACTCCAGTCAAGCGATTGACACTGCTGAGAGTATCTCGGATCGTTTGCGGCGTGATTGACTTTTGAACCAGATTGCTGCCAAAGTAATGTTCAAATTCCTGACCCTGAATTTTCTCTCTTTTCTGCACCGCGTCGAGCGGACTTATTTGTACGTTCGCGCTCGATCGAGAAATCTCAGGAACCCTGACATTGCCGATACTTTCTGCATTTCCACCACTTCCTGGCTTCTGTGCAATTGTCACAGCGCTGCCATTTTCTGTCGCCGCCGGAGCGCTCACATTGTCTTTTAACACCGACGGCGACCCCAGCACCCCCCCGGCAGCACTGGGATTCGATGGCACCTCAAGAGGCGCATTAGCACCTTCTGGAGAGACATTTGGGGTACTGCTCTTAGGCACAGACACCGTGGGGGTCTCAGCGACAATTTGTGGAGAATTGCCTGTAGTTTTTAGTGCCACGGTGGTGGTTGTGGGTGCTGGGATTGGCAGACCCAGCAGCAGCGACGTAGTTGTGGTGGTAGAGCTAGACTTGGAGTTTCCCGTCCCAACAGCGGTGCTAGTGCAGTTTCCAGACTGGCAAGAGCTTTGTAGCAAAGTCAGCGAACCCGATCGCACCTGTCCGTCTGTAGAAATACTGACGCTAGAGGCGCGATCGGCAGCAGTTCCAGTTCCGGCAGCCCGAAACAAGCCCCCAGCCTGGATTGCCACATCGCCGCCCGTATTGCCATTAGCTTTGATCGAAACAACTTCAACATCTTTCTGCCCGGTAATCTTGCTCGATCCGGCACTTCCCGACTGCGAACCGGAATTGATCACCCCTGCCACGATCTGGCCCGGCGCCACGATCGAGATATCTCCGCCGCTTCTGCCACCAAAAGCATTGACATTGCCCGCTGCTACCGAACCGGCACTGCGGATGTTGATATCGCCCGCCGCCCCGTTCGCCGATCGAGATGAAACCGTACCAATAGAGACGTTACCCTGACTGCTAGTGATGTTAATCCCCGCCGTCGAGGTAATGTCCCCGACAGCCACACTACCGGCCAGCAGAGCGATGCTGGCGTTATCAATTCCCGATATCGCACCAGTTCCCACGATCGCACCGCTGCCAAAGGGCGATCGGATCGTCGTCGGATCTTGAAAAATCACCGCCGGGACTGGCGTCGCATTTGGCACGGAGGTGGCGGCCGGAGCAATCGCGATCGAGCCGCTACCATCAGCACGCCCGATCGCGATCGAAGCAAAACCGTTCTGTAGCGAGTTCAATTCACCAGCAGTCAAGTCCAAAGCCTCAGTTTCCGCAGCACCCGCCAAAGTAATATTCTGAGTCGGAGTTGCCGGTTGCAGCACTCCATTGCCGTTGCTGGCGATCGAATTCCTGCCGCCAGTCAAGTCAATTTCGTTACCAGTCAGAGTAATATTTCCCCCTGTTTCCGAGCCTCCTGCTTGGATCGCCCCCACAGTGACTCCGGCGCTGCCGGTCAGGGTCACGTTCCCGGCGCGATCGCCCCTAGTGTCGATCGCCCCTGCCGTCACCGTACCCTCAGCACTAACGCTAATATCACCCGCCCGAGAGCGCACAACAGGCGAAGAATTGACCGAAGTGCTGATGGTGCGGTTAGCAGCCGTGCGTAGCTGACCGGTGGTGACATTACCAGTAGTGCTGGCGATGCGAATTTCTTGATTGTTGGTAGTAATATTTCCCGTGGCAATATTACCGTCTGCTTTCAGAGTAATTGAGGCATTATCTGCGCCTGTGAGAGAACTTCTGGTAGTAATTGTTCCCAAACCCGTCGGTGATTGAATAATCAGCGGGTCATAAAATGTGAAATCGTTAGCAATCAGAATCGAACCGCTACTGTTGCTGCGGCCGATCGTAACTCCAGCAAACCCATTTTGCAAACTTCCGAGGTCGTTTGCTGTCAGATTCAAATAGATATTAGTCCCGACATCTCCCGAACCGCCGATCGCAATATTTTGAGCGGGGTTCCAAGGTTGCAGTACCAAAAATCCCGTACCGCTGACCGAATTTTTGTCACCTTTTAAATTAATTTCATTACCCGTCAAAGTAATATTTCCCGAGCCTCCAGCGATCGAACTAATATCGAGAATGCTCCGAGCCGTCAAAGTTACAGTTGCCGCCGATTTAGAGCCGCTGACATCGAGTTTTTGGGCCGTGACATTCACACCTTCTAGCAAAATATTTCCGCTGCTGCCGGTGCTAGAATTCGATGCAGAAACATTGCCTGCAACGGTTGTTCCCGGACTTATCAAACTAATATTTCCGCCGTTGCTCGACAAATTGCCCGCAGTAATTTGACTTCCCTCGATCGCGATCGCACCTCCGCGAGTGCTAATTGTATCTCTAGGATTCATCGAAAAAACACCTGCACCGCTGCGATCGGCATCTGCTCTCAATGTTACCGAGCCAGTAGTGGCTGCAAAGCTCAACTGATTGTCAGCGAGATCGGCAATTTTTATATCATTGAGCGCTTCGAGAACCACATTTGCGGTTCCCGACAAACTTTCCAAAGAGCGAGCCGAAATTGTCAGCGAAGCCTCCCAATTGCTTTGCTGTCCCGGCGGCGTTGCTGCCAAAATATTGCTGCTAGCAATCACCGCCGCATCCCTCGGCTCGGCTGCCGAATCGGTGATGAAAATATTTTCCGGATCGAGCAGCAAAGTACCCAAACCGCTTGTCCCGGAGGTATCAACAGAACCGTTAAAAATCAATCTTTGCTTGCCGGAAACTTCTACAAACCCGCCCCTACCGCTGCTTGTCGTTGCCGAAAAGCCCGTAGCGCTGATGTTGCCCAAAAATGCTGTGGTATTGTCCGCCCAGACAAAAACTCTGCCGCCGTTACCTGATTGCGTGGCGTTGGCTGCGATCGAACTTTTGCCATCCACATAAGTCATCCTGGCATTCGGCACCGTTCCCTGGCCTCGGTAATCTCCCCCGATCCGCACCGTACCGCCGCCCGCCGGGCCGTGGGCCTCAATCCTCGCTCCCAACAGCCCTACTTTGTCGCCCAACACGTTTGCACTGCCTCCCGCGCCCCCCTTGGCAGAAACGTTCACACTACCCGATACCAGCGCAGTTCCTGCGCCTGCTGGCACTGTTTGGCCGCCTGTGAGCACAACTTCACCGCGATCGTTCGTACTTATACCAGTAGCCTCAGCCACCCCAGGCCCCGATAGCAACCGAGGCAAACTCTGGGGAGAAAAGGGAATAGCAGCAGCCCCAGACACTCCCGCAGCCGGAGAAACTTCTAAATTCAACAAAAGTCCGTTTTGACTCAACCGCAGCAGATTTTCCCCTAGAACGGCCGCCACCGTAATTTGACCGCCGGGGGCTGAAAGTTTGCCCGTACTGATTACCGTCCCGGCGAGCAAAGTCAAATTTTGCCCGGTTCCCACAGCCAAGTCACCCGCATTGACAATACTCCCTGACTCCGAGCCAAAAGCAAAAGCATTCGGCCCTCCGACGAGTGCCCCGTAGTCGTTCGCCCCCGTACCGTTAAACCAGCGGTTGTCAAAACCGATACCGCTAGCTGTGGTAGCAAAAAAAGACCCGGGCACGTCTAGTCTGGCATTCGCACCGAAAATAATCCCTGCGGGGTTCATCAGGTACAAGTTAGAATTGCCCCCGCTAACTTGAATTAGACCGTTAATTAAGGAAGCTTCGCCGCCGACAACGCGGCCGAGGATATTTTTAATGTTTGGGTTGGAGAGAAAATTGGCAGTTTCGCCAGGATTCAGATTGAACCTAGTAAAACTGTGGAACAAATTTGCTCCGTCTCTAGAAGGTGTGCCGCCTTGAATGTCGTAGCGAGCTGCGCCCGGAGCGATGGCTGTTCCCGTGCCGTCTGGTGCTGGAACAATAGACGATTGTGCTGCTGCAATTTGCGGATCGGAAATTGTCACCACTAGCCATCCGCTGCTGTTGGCTTTGAAAAACAGGAGGTGGGGCGAAAAATCTAATATCAAAAATCCGGCAATGGGCATTGCTGCCAGAATTGAGCGTACAGCACGTTGAGCATTCATAAGTTTGCCTCGATCTAGACCTTGATTCGAGTTAAAAAGGGAGGTTTTAGGTGAAAAATAGTCGATCGCACCCCAATGCTGACAATTCCTAACGCTAGCTCTCGATCGCCAATTTCTAATTTAAAGTCTAATTTTGATTGTGTCACCAAGATAACAAATACTGACAGTAAGTGTCTCTACACAGTTCCGTTTAAACAGAGAAAATTATGACTGATCGAATTGTCCGCGCGATCGGTTTAACAGGGGGCATCGCCACTGGAAAAACCGCCATATCTAATTATCTAGCAGATACCTGTAATTTTCCGATTTTAGATGCCGATATTTACGCCCGCGAAGCTGTGCACCCAGGTTCGCCAATACTGGACTCTATTGTAAAACGATACGGCGCTTTTATTTTGCTGCCCGATGGTAATTTAAATCGGCCAGAGTTGGGAAATATTATTTTTTGTAACCCAGCCGAGCGGCAGTGGTTGGAACAACAGATTCACCCTTATGTACGCCGCCGATTTGTTGAGGAAACTCAAAACTGTATTGCTGCATTCGGTCAGGTATCCCAAAACACACAAAGCTTAAGTACCAAAACTCAAGAAAAACAAACCATGATTGCCAAAAAATCCGGTTTCAGCGCCAAAAATCACACATTGACTGTTGTTTTGGCAGTACCGCTGCTGTTTGAAGCTAAGATGACTGACTTGTGTACCGAAATTTGGGTGGTGTACTCTTCACCCTCGTTGCAGTTACAACGGCTGATGCAGCGAGACGGCTTGAGTTACGATCGAGCTAATGCCAGAATTAACGCCCAAATGCCGCTAGCTCAAAAGTGCCAACAAGCTGATGTTGTGTTGGACAACTCGTCAACCCTCGACTCGCTGTTTCAACAGGTAGATGCGCAAGTCAGTCGATTTAAGATGTGAGATTTAAGATTGACTCCGCAGTATCGATTAAAAACGCAGTGTTTTTTTTCGTAGGGTGTGTCAGGCGCGGCGAGAGCGACTGATAGCGGTTTTCGGAAAGATCGGGTACTGGTACAGGTTTAGATACTTCGACTTCGCTGTACAAGTTTTAGATTGAGGTATTGAGGTATTGAGCTATTGATTGGTGAATACTCTGCTGTTTTGTGTTCAATCAGAGGCTGGCGCGGCTATATCAATAAATTATGAAGTTAATCTGAAGAACAGTAAAAATTTACAATTTGCGGTTTTCTTTTCCTGGTTAGAAGAGCGTTTAAAGACGATTTCAGAGTGAAATTGTGCTGGTTGTCCCCGGAGCAGGAGGAAACTCGAACTTACTAGCACCAAAGCGAGATATTTGAGGGGCTTTACCCCCTTATGACCACAAATCAAAAAAATTGCGGGCCCCTCAATTACTAATTAAAGATTTGGTGACAATTCTATTTTTTTTAGCCTGATCAGACAATAGAGGCTGCGTATCAAGAAGTAGAAAATACGACACGGAACTTTATGATGCGCCTCTACTCTTCTATCCTGATGTCAAGCCTGTTACTGAGCGGCCTTGCAGTTAAGGCTCAAAGCTTGGAAGCTCGATCGACCTTTTTCTCTGACAACAACTCTGCTCCCGAAATTTTAACCGCTGTAGCAAACACTCAAATTTTCTACGCAGATAGCGATAAAGATGTGGCGCCAGAACGAGGTAGCGGCAGATAAACACCAAAAATCGACATTTTGACCAAAAGAAGCAAAATATACTGAGTTATTACTTTGAGTATGTTTCTGCTGTTTATCGCTGAAAAAGCTGAGTAATTAGAGCATCCTGGAACTAAATGTTAACGTTAATTTAGTCCGCAGGTATCAGGGTTAGTTTCTATCGGGGATCAGAAATATCGAGAGATAAAATCAAAATGTATACTCCCGTTAAGTTCATTTGTTTGAGTACGCTATTAGTTAGCACTCTGGTTCTTCCTCAAAAACTAGAAAACCGTTTCATTACAGAACATCAGTTCGATAGCTCGCCACAACTGCTATTAGCTAAAGAGCGCGAAACCGATTCAAAAGGCTGTACCTCCTCCCCGTCTCCTGGCTGCTCTCGCCGAGACTTGCAGCCGCCGATCGCCCCCATAAACCCGGTTGATGGCGCCCTGAAGCTGGCGTGACACCATCACTAACCTTGAGAAATCCGGTTTCAGCGACAGATCCGCCGATCGCCCGCAATTACAAATTTGGCAGAGAGTCGGCGGTTATACCTGTGTCAGTTGTCAACAGAAAATTTAATAATTTAGCAACAAAGCAAGATGGAGCATGGGTTTGAAAGTTGAATCTGTTTTCGGTTTTCGCCAATTGCCGCCAGTAACCGAGGACTTGCATTCGCAACGATCGCACTAATTTGACGATCGGCTACTGTGGGCCTGTTAGAGTTTGACAGTAAAAAAATCAAGGTGAAGAGTCGCGAGTAGGAATCTTGCGCTTTACCTTGATTTTTAATGGACTATCATCACAAGCATTCGCTCGCTATTCTGGAAAGGCACCTGCGCTAAGCAGCGGTTTGCCGATCGCGGTGCAGATTATTTGTGCAATAAGTCTCAAGCTGCGTCCGCTTCAATCTTCCGCAGCTTCGCCGCCAACCACGACATCGCGAATCCGCAAACTCGGGCCGCCGCAGCCCACGGGTAAACCGCTTTGTCCTCCCTTACCGCAGCCGCCGGATTCATCCCAGTAGAAATCGTCGCCGATCGCCTCAATATCCGCTAAAGTGCTGAAAACATTACCCGAAAGAGTTACATCCCGCACCGGATTGTCGAGTTTACCGTCGCGAATCATCCAAGCTTCGCCGGCGCTGAAAGTAAACATTTCGCCGTTAGTCATGCCGCCTTGCCAATTGCGTGCGTAAACTCCTTCTTTGATACCAGAAAATAAATCAGCAACCGGTGTATCGCCCCGTTCGATCCAAGTATTGGTCATGCGGACGATCGGCGGATAGTGATAATTCAAACAGCGAGCGTTGCCGGTCGGCGTTTCTCCCAATTTCCCCGCAGTTTCCCGCGAGTGCAGCCGCCCGACTAAAGCGCCGTCTTTAATTAACTGAGTCGTAGTCGCCGGAGTACCTTCATCGTCGTAGAAATAGCTGCCTCGGTGTCCCTGCGGCGCCGCACCGTCGAAAATTTGCAAATTTTTCGGGCCGAACTGGCGGCCGAGGGTCATAATTTCCAAAATATCGGGATTTTCGTAGGCCATATCTGCTTCAGAAAGGTGTCCGAAGGCTTCGTGGACGAACAATCCGCTGAGTATGGGGTCGATGACGACGGTGTAGGTGTTGCCTTGGACGGAGGGCAAGGCTAGGGAGTCTACGGCGCGCTGGGCGGCGCTGCGAACTTGGGTATCAAGTTGGGTTAAATCTTCGTAAGCTTTCCGCGAACCTGTGGTTTCGCGGCCGGTTTGTACAGTTTCCCCGCTGCGGGCTGTGGCGGCAAACCGCATTTCCATGTCTGCCCAACCTTGTTCGAGCATGGTGCCTTCGGAGGTGGCGATGATGATGCGCTGGGTGCTGTCGCCATAGCGCACCGAGATGGTGGCAATGCGGGGGTCTATGCTGCGCAAAATCGCTGCGTAGCGATCGCACAACTGCTTTTTGTCAATTAGGGGAACCAGACGCGGGTCTGTTCCTGTCAGGGGCAGAAAGCAAATGTCCTGTACTGGCGTCACTGGCGCCAGAATCGTTTCTTCTTCGCCGATCAGTTTGGCCGCGGCGATGGCTTCTTCGATTCTGTCGGCGAGGGTGGAAAGTCTGTTAAAACTGGCAAAGCCCCAGCCGCCTTTGTGACAAGCTCGGACTTGGCCTCCGATGGAGACTCCTTCGCTGAGGGTTTCAATTTTTTCGCCCCGCAGCAAGATGTCGGTTCCTTCGGCTTCTTCGAGTCGAATTGCTAGATAATCTACTTGGTTGCGGTAGCGTGCCATTAAGTCTGACAGCAGATTTTTCGAGTCGGCGATCGATGTGGGCATAAGGAAAGCACGGTGTTAACTAATTTCATTTTGCACTTTTGCCGGGGCGATCGGGCTACCCCGGTGGAAAATATCGCCCCAAGCGCGGAGATTGCGACTTATTTGTACGGTTCTGCCAATATCGATAGTTGACAAATGTAGATATCCTGTGAGTTAGGAGCAAGGTGCAAAAAGTTAGGCGGAATTTTTCTAGCCTGCTGGTGCTTGAATCGTGACTCCTGAACATTCCTATACATAAATACTCGATCCTTCATGTATTTGAAGGTTGGTTTATAACTACTGTGAATACTTACTTTTTACCGACGATCGGCGAAATTTTAGCCTCCGAGGCTTTAGAAAATGACTTCAGTTCCTTTGATGCGAGGTTGGCGCCAGAAAACAGTCGCTCCAAGTGTCTGGGAAGTCGTGGGGCCCAAAGGCCCAAAGCTGAACAGGAATGGTACGCGGCGATCGCCACTTTGAATCAAATGCTCGCCAAGCAAAAACATTGTCTCTCCCCAAATCCTAATTCGTGTCAGGGATTGGTTTTGTCTGGCCCGTCTTCGGTTTTGACTGACCCCGCTGTGGCTTCGGGCTTTGCTAATTGGATTTTTACCAGTATTCCCGATAACGATGCAGCTTTGTGGTCATTTCGTGCTAGACAAACTTTAGCTTTGCTACCGTCGGCGCAGGAGCAAATATCTGCGCCTGCTGCTGCGCCTGCCCTGGCTTTGGCGATCGGCGATCCTTTAGCAAACGAACAGTTTTGTGTGGTTTTAACTGCTAGTTTTAGTCTGGTGATGGTTTTGGGTGAAAATGCTGCCGGAATTCCAGCTTTTCTATTTTCTTTCGACCCGCAAGTAGTTGCCAAAGCTTGGGAAGTTTTGCGGCGCCGCGTGACTGAAAGTGAATGTTTGCTTGCTAATTGTGAGGGTAAATTAAATTTGCCAGCGAGCCAATTAACTAATAATTCTACTAAATTAGATGCCTTGTTCCAGCAGTTTTTGCCTGTGGTTCCTAACTATAAAACAGTTACTCTGTTCAGCCGTTTGTTGTTGAATAATTTGCCTGTTGGGAAAGAGGAAGCAGGCCGAGTAAAAGATGAAAGAGTTGATGATAGTTTGAAAGGCCGGCAAGATATCAAGTGCAAGTCTGCAATTCCTCACGCTACTAAGGAGGTGGAGTTGCTACAGGCGATCGCCCACGAAGTCCGCACTCCCTTGGCTACCATCCGCACCCTGACTCGATTGTTGCTGAAACGCCCCAAACTCGATCCGGTGGTGGTGAAGCGCTTGGAAACCATCGATGCTGAATGCACCGCTCAGATCGATCGCTTCGGTTTAATTTTCCGCGCCGTGGAAATGGAAATGTCGCAAGCTAAAAATTCCGGATTGCAGCTAACAGCAATGTCTCTGGGCGAAGTGCTGCAAAATAGCATTCCCCGCTGGCAAAAACAAGCGATTCAGCGCAACCACACTTTAGAAGTTATTGTGCCGCAAAAATTGCCCGCGGTAGTCAGCGATCCGACGATGTTGGATCAGGTGTTAACTAATTTGATTGAGAATTTTACTCGCACTTTGCGATCGGGGAGCCGCATTCAGGTAGAAGTGACTTTGGCGGGCGATCAGTTAAAGTTGCAGTTAGAATCAGAACACCTATCTGAAGGTAATGGCAAATCGACTTTTACAGAATCGGCGAATGCTCCTTTGCGATCGATCGGGCCTTTGCTCATGGTACAGCCCGAAACAGGAAGTTTGAGCTTAAATTTGAGCGTAACTAAGAACTTATTTCGCGCTGCTGGCGGGAAGCTGGTAATTCGCCAGCGCCCCCAAAAGGGCGAGGTAATGACCGTATTTTTGCCGTTGCAATAGGGGAGTCATGCAAATAACAGACAATTTATATACAATTAAAAACAGTACCAAGACTTTTTCATGCTTGGTATTACTCAACCGCTGCGCAGTGCTAATCACTAATCACTAATCATACCAAATCAGCGTTATTCATCCCCGTTATGAATATAGAGTGCGTCGCTCGCTTAATCCTGCTTGTAGGGCGAGAATTCTTTGTCGCGACACGGGTGCGTCTCAGTTTGGAAAGGGCTCTCGCATTTCGGCAGATAATTTATTAGTGATAACCAGAGATTTACTACCGAAATGCGAGAGTCCCTACGGGTAAGTAAGTAGGCGCTAATCAAACAAAGTATGTTAAGTAATTTGACAATTACGCT
>NZ_JAUBOJ010000246.1:0-2460 GCF_036700185.1 Microcoleus sp. BM001215392
AGTCGATCGCCCGCACAGTCAAACAAATCTCATCACCAAGGATTGCCAATCATTCTAAAAGCCGACCAATAATAAGGATGAGAAAAATTCCGAGTAGCGCTGTTTGCCAATTCCGCAGGTAGCGGCACATTACCAACAGAAGTCCGCAACATTCGCCCTTCAATCCGCACCTCTTGGCGCAACATCGCTAACTGCGCCTGACGCAGGGCTTCTGTTTTAATCGGAGCAGTTTTCAACTGGCCGTAAAACTCCGCCATCAATCCCAAACTGCCTTCGTCGCTGACATACCAAAGAGTCGCCAAAGCCGATTTAACTCCTGCTTGCACGGCTAAACCGCCAAAGCCCAACTCTGCCTGCCGATCGCCCACAGCAGTCCTGCAAGCGCTCAAAACCAACAGCTCAACCTGCGGGCTGCCCCATCCCATTTGGCGCAACTGATCCAAACGCAATTTACTATCCCACAATTGAATAAACGATTGACTGGGCTCTCCCGATTTAAATTCGGCGTGAGTAGCCAAATGAATCATCCCAAAAGGGTACTGCTGGCGCTGCGATTGCAAATTTGCCAGAGTGAAAGCTTGGTTCAAGAAAGACTTCCCGGGCCACTCCTGCGGGGTGATTGTCGATACTTCTATTTCCACCGCAGGTAAAGGAGTCATGTCTGGAAATTGCGACGCCCCCATGGCCAGAACTTGGGTATTTTTGAAATTGGCGGGGCTGGTATCTGTCAAACTCAAACTCGGCATCGAGCCGACGCTGTAACGCTCGATCAGAAAGCCTTTACCGTCGTGGAGGGCGGCCATGGGAATCGATCGCAACCCCATATCCGAGATAAAAGATAAATTCTGAATGCCTCTAGCTTGCAACTCTGCTTCGAGCGGCGCTACCATCCACTGGTAGAGCTGCTGGGCCAACGGCAAATAACTTGTAGTATTGCGCTTTACCGGATTAGTCAGTTCGTTGCGAAATTTCCGAACAGCTTCCATTACCTGGGCGCGAGAGGTTCCTGAGACGCGCAGGCGAACGGGCACGCCTTCGGGAGTGACTACCATGAGTTCCAGTTCGTCAGAGCCTTGAATTTGCTGTTCTACACGCAACAGAGGCGAGCTGTTATAAGGTCGATCGAGTGTTGAACCTTTGGGTGAAAAACTCATATAAACGAGAGCTGGTTTGATACCTGTGGCTTGTTGGACGCTGCGAAGAGTATTTTGGGTATCTTCTAAAGTGGCGATCGTATTTGTGGGTAGCAAACCTAGATAATCAACAAACTCACTGGTAAATCTGTTTTCTACCGGAAAAACCAGGCCGTTAGAGTTGCTTGGTAAGTTGGAAGTCTGAATATTCGGGGATAGCGGAGGTGAATTGCGCTGTTGCAACGAATTAGATATCTGGTTTTGCTGTTGCAAGCTGGCGGAAAATAAAGAATTTGTGCCCGGCCGCCTGCTAACAGGGAGCGCCGGTGCGAGTTCTGCTGTGGGTATGGGTGCGAGGTAGATTGGGGCTGGTGCAGGGACAATTTGAGTAATTGTCGGCGCGGGATTTTGAACAATTATCGGTGCTGGCGCTGGTGGCAAATTCAAGACCGGCGCGGGATTTTGAACAATTATCGGTGCTGGCGCTGGCGCTGGCGCTGGTGGCAAATTCAAGACCGGCGCGGGATTTTCCACGATTATCGGTGCTGGCGCTGGCGCTGGCGCTGGCGGCAAATTCAAGACCGGTGCCGGATTTTCCACGATTATCGGTGCTGGCGCTGGCGCTGGCGCTGGTGGCAAATTCAAGACCGGTGCCGGATTTTGAACGATTGTTGGTGCTGGCGCTGGAGCTGGCGCTGGTGGCAAATTCAAGACCGGCGCGGGATTTTGAACGATTATCGGTGCTGGCGCTGGTGCTGGCGCTGGCGGCAAATTCAAGACCGGCGCCGGATTTTGAACAATTATCGGTGCTGGCGCTGGAGCTGGCGCTGGAGCTGGTGGCAAATTCAAGACCGGTGCCGGATTTTCCACGATTATCGGCGCAGGTGCTGGAGCTGGCGCTGGAGCTGGCGGCAAATTCAAGACCGGTGCCGGATTTTCCACGATTGTTGGTGCTGGCGCTGGCGACAAATTGAAGACCGGTGCTGGCGTCGGGGTTAATGCGGGAGTTGGTGCTGGTGCTGGTGCGGGAGTTGGTGCTGGTGCTGGTGCTGGTGCGGGAGTTGGTGCTGGTGCTGGTGCTGGTGCTGGTGCGGGAGTTGGTGCTGGTGCTGGTGTTGGGCGGGGTGTCGATATCGGTGTTGGGCGGGGTGTCGATATCGGTGTCGATATCGGTGTTGGCGCTGGTGTCGATATCGGTGTTGGCGCGGGTGTTGGCGCGGGTGTTGGTGCTGGTGCGGGTGCTGGTGCGGGTGTTGGTGCGGGTGTTGGTGCTGGTGCGGGTGTTGGTGCGGGTGTTGGTGCGGGTGTTGGTGCGGGTGTTGGTGCG
>NZ_JAUBOJ010000246.1:2560-11211 GCF_036700185.1 Microcoleus sp. BM001215392
GTTGGTGCGGGTGTTGGTGCGGGTGTTGGTGCGGGTGTTGGTGCGGGTGTTGGTGTTGGCGAGCCTGAAGAACCGACAATCGTAATTCGTGTTGGTTCTACTATCTGAGGGCCGGGGTTGGAATAAAGTCCGTATGCGATCGTATTTTCCTTCTTTGGACCCCCAGTCGAAATGGTGCCAGCAGTACCGTTGAGTCTGTTATAGTCGCGCCCAACGCTGAAAAGACTATTCGAGGATTGTTGGCCCCGGTGGCGAATTATGATATCTCCACCGTTAGCGCTAATAGTCGCGGCCGCAGAAATGCTGCAAGAAGCTGGCGCCAAGCAGTTGCTATTGTTGCTGAAAGTGCCTGTGGCTCGGAAATAACGGTCGGCTGTAATCTCAATGTTTCCTCCCGCTGTTCCGCCTTGGGTGTTGATACGGATTACTTCAATGTCGTTGCTGGCTTTGAGGGTGACTTCGCCACCTTTTTTTTCTTCGGAGTTGCCGTCTATGAACCCTGTTTGAATGCTGCTGGAGGGTGCTGCTATGCTAACGTTTCCGGCGTTGCTGGTTTTCTCTGTGGAGCTTGTGTTGATGTTGCCTGTCTCTACTTTTCCTGTACGGCTGGTGACGCTGATGTTGCCGCCTGCTGCGGTGGTGGAACTGGCATTGAGAGCAGCGGTGCTAATGTCGCCGCTAGCTTGCAGCCCGATCGATCCGCGTATTGAGTCGCTTGGGGTAGCCGTCAGGTTTCCGCTCACTGCAATGCTGTTGGCTGCTTGAATTTCGATCGCCCCAGCGCTGACACCTTTTAGTGCTACGTCTCCCGCCACTATTGCTCGGTTGGACGGGGTGAGTACCACTTGACCGCTAGCGTTGACGCTGATGCCTGTAGCGTTAGCTTGACCGATGCCTGTGAGCAGTTCTGGCAATGATGCTACAGCCAATGTGGAAGCTGTACCGGATGTTCCCGTGCCCCCGGTTGCTGATGGCTGGATTTCCAAACTCAGCAGGTTCCCGGTCTGGCTGACTCGCACTAAATTTTTGTTCGTGACTGATGCGACGGTAATTTGACCGCCTGGGGCCGCCAGATTGCCGGTGCTGACAACGGTGCCGCCAAGTAAGGTTAAGTTCTGCCCTGACTTGACTGCTAAGTCGGCGGTGCTGATAATTGCTCCGGCTCGATCGGCTCCAAATGTAAAGGAATTGGGCGTGCCTGTCAGAGATGTGTAATTGTTAGTACCTGTAGAGTTAAACGAGTTAGAACCCAATCCAATAGCGGTAGCGGTGGTTGCAGTGAAAGAAGCCGGCACGTTTAAGCTGGCACTGTTGCCAAAAATGATACCGGATGGATTCATCAGAAACAAGTTAGAATTGCCGCCTGTTACTTGAATTAAGCCGTTAATAATTGAGGGGCTCCCCCCCCCGACGCGCGCTAGAATGTTGCGAATGTTCGGGTTTGAGATAAAGTTAGCAATCTGATTTTGCGACAAGCCAAATTGTGTAAAACTGTGAAAAAGATTTTGGCGATCGCTCGATAATTGTCCGCCTTGAATGTCTAAGCGAGTTTGTCCTGCTGGAGTTACCGTTGGGGTTGCAGGAGTTACTGTTGTACCAGTTCCATCCGCCGCCGGTACAATGGTTTGAGCTTCGGCTTTTGCTTGCCAAAAGTAAAGATTTATTAAGACTATTTGCAGAGACAGTACCAGTTTGCTGATTCTTGCTTTAGACAGGAATTTCGCCGGAATTTGCATATTTTTGGCGGTTTTCATAGCTTCTTAAAGTGTGAAATATATAAATTACAGGGATCTGTTCCGGGTGCATTTGCAAGCGAATATGTTTCAAGGGGCGATCGCATGACCTCGATAAATATCAGATTATAACTAATAATTTGTATGCGGTCATACGAGAACCATCCTCAGAAACCAGATGCACCCTCTGTTCCAGACACCGGTTGGTAGAAAAATTTTGGTTGAAGAAGCTATATCTATCAAGCAACCGGATTGCTGACCGAAAGTTCGTTGATGACTAAATGAGTAAAAATGGCCACCGCATATGCAATTTCCCTAGCGCATCTTCTCCCCAACCTTAATATAACTGACCTTAGCTAAAATCTGTATCTTCCCCATGACATAAAAAATTGCTGTTCCAAACCAATGCACTCGGACAGAAACCTAGTTATTTAATTATTCTTGAGAGTTGCGTTCCCACGAATTATGGGAATTGAAAAACCCGGTTTCTGCTTTCCATACTGACTATAAAAAAAACTTTTAAAATTTAGGGTTTCATTTTATACTAAAAAAAAAGCATACTCTACAATCATTTGCCTTAAAAATTATGACAATAAAAATTAAGTGAATATTTTTAAGTATTAAAAAATCGGGTTTTAACGAAAATACTTAGTTGCAGTCAAAAACTACATTCAACAGTTGACCGCTTGAGGGTTGACCTGTGACAGTTTGAGAGCGACCTCTACCTATAAGTCCGAGGATTGGAGTAATGAATAGTCTGATTTTAATTGATCCCGCTCTGGCGGGCGGGCTTTCAACCAATTCTTTCTGGCAAAAAAAACTTGGTTGTGAAGGTTTGTGTGCCTGTGGCAGAATCTTGGCAATAGGAGGTTGGGTTGGAAATTGGAAGGCGATCGGTAGAATTGTTGCCTAAATTTTTGAGCGATCGGCAAATCGCAGATTAAGTTACATAGACGCAGACTAACGCAGATAATTTCCATAGCTAAGAACCGACGGCAATCTTATCGGGAATTGCTCGCCTGTAACCGAAAAAATCAGAAAGGCTATAAGTTTTGGTGTTCCATGATAATTTTGCATCGACTATGTGCTAGACAAATCTTGTTTCCATCCGTTAGATCCCTGATACTGCAACGGATGTCGAACTTATTTATTGGTTCGCCTCTCAGTCAAATTTTGAGAATGTTCAGAAACCCGGTTATTGAAAAAACCGGGTTTTTCGGTTTCTTGGTGTGAGGTGAGAGTGCAGTAAAACTACTTAAATCTGGCTCAGTTCCCTCTGACAGCCACATTGGCTATTGTCGGTTTCGAGCGGCTGCTTTTAGGTTTTAATCGATCGCGCCGCGTTACTGTTTAATGGGTTGTCGCGGCAGATTTGTGGAATGATTTAAGAGTTAATTAGGAGAATTTTGGACGGTGGGCGAGGGACTGGGTACAGCAGGACTGGGTACAGCAGGGCTGGGTACAGCAGGACTGGGTACAGCAGGACTGGGTACAGGAGTGGATTGGTTGGATTTTTTGAGACCGACAAAAGCGTCGTAGCGGGTGGTACGATCGCCAATGACTGCTGCTGTGATGCCGATCGACCGCATGGCATCGATCCAGATTTTTTGGTTGGGAGGAAACTCCGGTAAAGCTAGGTTTTTCGGGTTAAACGCAGTCTCGGTATCGATGAAGAAATTGCCGTTGTGGGGTTTGAGTTGCGATCGTACAGTTTTTTGGAACAATTCGCTGCTTAACAGCGGACTTTTCGGCGCCGGAACGATCGAATCAACCACGGGAGCTCCTACTGTAATAAATGCCACATCGCCCGTCCAGCCGCGAGTTACTGTAATTCCTCCGAAGGGCGATGTCCATTTAGTTGCAGGTTGACCGCCGAGTTGAATTTCCTCAACTCTAAACCCTTTCGTTTTCATCGTTTCATCGAGCTGTTTCAGGGTTTTGTTAGCTGCGCTGCGGTTGTTTGTTTCTACCATAAATACAAATCCCGCAGCATATTTGTCTTTGGGAGTCTGCGCCAGGGCCGGTATTAATGATACAGAAAATTCTCCGGCCATCCAGTTGATAACGTCTTTGTCTAAATCTAATCCGGTAGTGGATTTTAAACCAGTGCGCAAAACTTGGGGATTAACTGGCGAGAGGGGGTTAGCATCAGCTCCTGATACGTAGTCTTGCCACAGACGCTGCAAGTTGCCGCCCGATACCATCATAATTGTATTATTTGGCAGGCGGTTAGCCATTTTCAGAGCGTTGTTTTCTACTGCTATACGAATATTAGAGTCTGGTTTTAGCCAAGAGATTGATTTGAATTCTATTCCTTCTACATCCAGGGTCGCTGTGGTGGCAAATCCTTGATTTTGTTGCAGTTTTTCGAGGTTTTCCGCCGAAATTTCTCGGGATGAGTTGGCCGCTGTATAAGCAGCCGCAACCGGGATGTTGACGTAGATTTGACCGAAGGCGCCGGGATTTTTGATTTGTTGGATGGCGTCTCCATAGCCGGGGGTTTTGGCGAGGGATGGTTCGCCTTTGTAGGTGTCGATGATTCTGTCTGTGGCGCTGGGATCTGTGGTGACTGCTAGATAGTTGGTTCCTAGTACCGCGACTGAGAAATTGCGATCGGGTACGCCTTGAGTTTCTGTAACTTGCACTCCTTTGTAATTGCGCTCAACCATTTTTCCTTGGTTGAGGGGTCTGGGTTTTGCTAATAATTCTTTGGCTTTGATCGGGTTGGCAATTGGCAGGATAATTGCGACTGACTGTTGAATTGGCGGACGCGGGGGCGCGTTGGGTGCTGATGGGGGGACTGGTATTGCTATTTTGTTTCGCAGAAAGGCCACCATTGCAGTATTCCCCACCCACGGTTGAATGTCTTGGGCGTAGGCGTAACCGTTGTTTGTCAGCAGGCGATCGCGCATTTCGCTTAAAAACCTTTCAAACGAAGCTTTTGACTCTGGCGTACCAAATTCTCCGAGTTTTTTCCACTGCGATTCATCGGTGCTGATGGATAGAGCCATCATCGCATCTTGGGGAACGACGGTTGCTCCCGGCGGCAAATCTTTGGCTGGGCCTCGGGAAATGACGATCGAGTAGGTGAGAAAGCCTAAACCGATCAAAAGTGTGGCGGCTCCGATCGTAAACAGCAGGGAAGATTTATCTTTCTTAAACATTATTCGTAAGGTTCGGGTGCTCGCAACATGATAGATGATTCTTGGCTAATGTAGCAGATAGATTAACTGATACCTTTAACCGCGCAAATATACGAAACTCTAATTTACCTCTCCGGGCACAACCTCAAAAATCATCCTTAGTTAAATCACACAGCCGATCGGTGTCAGCAGCAGCAGTGCTGTCAACAAATACGTCAAATGTAATACCCGTATAATGTTTGAGTCTGCAATCGCCTGCATTCCCCCGCGCTCCCCTGCGATGCGCCCCAGAATTTAGATGATTGCTTCCCCCTGTTCGATCGAGATGCCAAGGGGAGCAATAAGTAGAAGGATGAAGGCAGAAGATATACATAGCAAGCTCGATCGCGATCGGTATTTTACGTTTAATTAGCTGGACTTACTTACTCGCTGTCAGCGAAAGTTTTCCAGGGTTTCGGTGGAAAGTTGACACCCGTGCAGCAGGCTGGAATTGCATCAATCTTCGAGCGATCGCTCAACGGCAGATTTAGGGCCGATTAACGCAAGTAATCTCCCGATATTTTGCCGATGAATGCAATGCCAGTAAGATTAATTAGTTGAATTAGTTTCTGGCCTGAAAGTCTTTAAATATAGTTTGAAATGAGTACATCAGGCGGTGAACATTGTTTGTGGCTCTCGGAAAAATGTTGAGTTCCCATTTTTTGCGAGCGGTAGTTAGCAGTTTTGCTGTGGGTTGCGAGTAACTGTTAGAGATGAAATAGCTGCCGCCTTCGTAGCGAATGTCTGACGCCAATCCGATAAAAGCGCCAGCAGTTTCTAGTTGGAGTTCCGAGGTAGAGTATTCAGATTTTACTGCTAAAATTACTTGCGAGTGTCGCGGCTCGCGTTCGAGCAAGCGGCAGATATTTGCTTCCTTTTGGTACAAAATTAAAAGGTTGCAGTTGTGCAGAACTCCGGCTCTACCTTGGACTTTTACTCCTAGGTGAATTTCGAGGGCGGGTTTGTTGGGAAATTCCACCACAGCATGAGTGTATGGATGTGCATTTCCGTGAATTTTTCCCGCGGTTTTTCTAAATGTTAAATATTTTGGTGTTTCGTCATCTACAACATTGTTGTAATAAACAGTCCCACCTTCATTAGCAACTGCTTTGAGCAGGATCGTGAATAGGTAAGCATCAAAAATGCTTGCTTGTTCTGCCGCTTTGTTGAAATCTGGGTCGATCGAGCTTTTTAATTTGCTTTTAATCTCGGAGTTGAGCGCGTAGTTGCTGGGCCCGGAGGGCAGTTTTTCCAGCAGTTGCTTGAGGGCGATCGCCTGTTTGTGGCGCGGGGCTGTCACGCTGGATGTAAACTCGATGGTTTGGGCTGTTTCTGTACCAGAATTGGCAAAGGTAATTTTTGTACCCAGAGGAGAGCTTTCTGATTCTACTTTCAAGAAATAAGCAATTTCGTCTTCCATCTCCGAAGAGTTCACGGTTGCTTGCTCGACAGCCTCAATTAACAGCAAAAGCTGTTCTTTTGCGGTATAATCTTGTATCTTCAGTAGCGGTGTTTTTCGTTTGAGCGATCGCTCTTCAATTGTTTTGCCAATCTCTACAGTTTCCGCTACTTGTTTAACGACCCAATCCAATTTAAACTCATCCAGAATTGCCGCCAGTTCTTGATAGAGTTTGGTATACTCGATCTCATCCATAATTGCTTCTGCGTTGGACACTATTCTAATTATACAAGCAGATTTGATTTTTTGGTCAATGGCCTGCGAGCAGAGAGCAGGGATAGGGTTCTTGCTGCGGCTACACTGACAAGTCGGGGAAACTCGTGGTAGAGAGGGGAGAATCTGGGATGGGAGATGGGGGAGGTTGAAATCTGCCGTTCCGTGAAGCTTGCTCAAACAGGACGGATAGCAGATTTGATGTTTTCCAACTAATTCTAGACTCTCTCGCAGGTAGTACAAGCCTTCACAGTCTTATCTCCTTGACAATTCATCAATTTATCAATTTTTAAATCTAAAATCTAAAATCTAAAATCTAAAATCTAAAATCTAAAATCTAAAATCTAACTGGCAGCCCTACAGTTATCAATGCTTGCCGATTCCTCAATTCCCCAATTCCTCAAATTTCAAATCTAAAATTTCAAATCTAAAATCTAAAATGGTATAAGCTATTGTACGACATTTGCAGCGATCGCACTATGGCAACTATCAACGACAACTACCTCAAACTCAAAGCCGGCTACCTGTTTCCCGAAATTGGCCGCAGGGTGAAAGCCTATGCGGAGGCGAATCCCGGTGCCCCCATCATCCGGTTGGGGATTGGCGACGTAACGGAACCCCTACCAGCAGCTTGTCGCGAGGCGATGGTGGAAGCGATAGCAGACATGGGTTCCCACGATACTTTCAAAGGATACGGCCCGGAACAAGGTTATGAATGGCTGCGACAAAAAATTGCCGAGCACGATTTCCAATCGCGGGGATGCGACATCGATAGCGAGGAAATCTTTATTTCGGACGGTTCTAAATGCGACTGCGGCAACATTCTAGATATCTTTGGCAATAATAATACGATCGCAGTTACAGATCCAGTTTACCCGGTGTACGTAGACACTAACGTCATGGCCGGACATACGGGAGATGCCAACGAAAAGGGCGAATACGAAGGTTTTGTGTACTTGCCAATTTCGGCAGACAACAATTTTACAGCCTCCATTCCCACAGACAAGAAAGTCGATTTAATTTACTTGTGTTTTCCTAACAATCCGACAGGCGCAACTGCCACGAAAGAACACTTGCAAGCTTGGGTAAACTATGCTAAGGCAAACGGTTCGATTATTTTCTTCGATGCCGCCTACGAAGCATATATTACCGATCCGAGTTTGCCGCATTCTATTTACGAGATTGAAGGCGCGCGCGATTGTGCGATCGAATTTCGTTCGTTTTCCAAAAATGCAGGTTTTACTGGTACTCGCTGCGCCTTTACAGTAGTCCCGAAGACTTTGACAGGAAAAGCTGCTGACGGTTCGGATGTGGAAATTTGGAAGCTGTGGAACCGCCGCCAGTCTACTAAGTTTAACGGTGTTTCTTACATTGTGCAGCGCGGTGCAGAGGCGGTTTATTCTGAGGAAGGTAAGGCACAAATTCAGGCATTAGTCAATTTTTACATGGAAAATGCCAAGATTATTCGCGAAAAATTGACCGCAGCCGGAATTCAGGTTTACGGTGGCGAAAACGCGCCTTATGTGTGGGTGAAAACGCCTCACGGTTTGACGAGTTGGGAGTTTTTTGATAAGTTGCTGAATACTGTGAATGTTGTGGGAACACCGGGTTCTGGTTTTGGTGCGGCGGGTGAAGGTTATTTCCGCATTTCGGCGTTTAATACTCGGGAAAATGTGGAGGAAGCGATGAGACGGATTGGCGAGAAGTTTAAGGTTTAGGCTCTAAGGCGATCGCCAAATTGAGTGCAGCAACACGGAAAAATACCGCAGCAATTATTTGCGAGGCTCGTTTGGGTGGTAACAGCTTCTGTGCGGTAAATTACCCACAATCTAAACGGTTAGATCGTTGGGAATGCCAGTCCCCATCGTCTGAGGGGTTGATTCCGAACGATCTAAGCAATTTTATTGACAGGTTTGAGGGGGACAGAAGCTGAGATCGTAAACTTTATTTGCGTCTACCCAGCCGTGTTGCGGGCTAGCTGTGCGATCGCCCGCCAGAGCGATCGATCGTAAGTAAGTCGGTGTAAATAATTCAAGGTTTGTAGGTATCGGCTCCATCCCTGTA
>NZ_JAUBOJ010000247.1:0-11128 GCF_036700185.1 Microcoleus sp. BM001215392
TTTCGCCCAAATGCTACGCCCCTACATATACATTTCGACTTTTGCAAGATATCTAATAGAAGACAGTCCTCTCAAAGAGGACTAATGAGTTCTTCAGTCGGCGACCGACGACTTTAGCTTTGAGGCAGGGGTTTCAACCCCTGCCGGACTATGGGTTGTACGTTAAGTTGACACGACGAAAGACATGGCAGTGCCGTGTCCCTACAAGAGCTAAAATTGTGTATTTTACGACTTTTAATAGCTCGCCGAAAAGTAAGCTAAACCGTATTCAGAGGAAGCTGATAAATGACTGGCAACTCAATTATTTTAGCCGTAGACCACAATCAGCGAAACTTGGAACTCCTAGCAAAATTTCTCAACAAAGAAGGATACCAGACGATCGCGGCTGATAGCTTGGAAGAGGTGGTACGGGCGATCGGCGAACCTGCTAGGATCGGAATGGCTTTAGTAGATATTTCTGGCTTCGATCGCCGAATTTGGGACTGCTGCGAACAACTGCGAAATCACGAAATCCCTTTTCTGATACTTTCGCCCAGACAAAGCGCTGCCATTCAGCACGAAAGCCTCTCCCGCGGTGCTCGGAGTATACTGATAAAACCTTTGATCGTTAGAGATTTGCTGTCCATTGTTCACAGCTTGCTGGGAGAACCTGCGTGAGTCAAATTTTATTGCTTGTTGAACAGAAAGAAAATCGCCGCTTGTTGTTAGAATGGCTGGCAGTTTACTATGAAGTATTGCTGCCGAACTTAACTGAAAATATTGATGAAATTTTACCATTAAATCAATCTTTTGACCTGGGTATAGTTGACGGTCTTGCCCTGAAACGCCACTGGCAATGGATTGCTGCCCAAAAACAGGCTGAACACCCGGTGTGTTTGCCTTTTCTGTTGATTACATCTCGCTCGGATGTCGGGATGGCAACGCGATTTATTTGGCAAACTATTGACGATCTAATTATTGCTCCGATCGAGAAGATAGAATTGCAAGCGCGAGTGGAGATTTTGTTGCGATCGCGCCAGTTGTCTTTAACTCTTAAATTGTCTCACGACCAAATCGATCGCACTTTGCAAACAGCCAAAGAACTCAACGATCTCAAAACATCTTTGCTATACATGATTGCCCACGACGTTCGCAATCCTTTGAACTTCATCATCGGTACTACGCAAGTTCTTGCCAGGTACAAATCGAAATTATCAGATGATAGAACACAAGAACTGCTTGACAAAACTCAAGTTGCAGCAAAAAGCATCGATCAGTTATTAGATGACGTTCTGCTGCTGGGTCGAGCTGAGTCAGGAAAAGTGGCGCTTTGTTTGCTACCGCTAGACTTGGCAAAGTTTTGTAAAGAGTTGGTAGCGGAATTTCAAAACAGCCTGAAGTTGAAACCTCAAACTGATGCGGTGACGCTAATTTTTGTGAATCACAGTCAATCGGCTATCGCGTGTTTGGAGGCTAGCTTGCTGCGGCGCATTCTCAGCAATTTGCTGTCTAATGCTATTAAGTATTCTCCTCCGAATACGGAAGTAGTTTTTGAATTAAAACTCACTGAAACCGAGGCTATTTTTTCCGTACGAGATGCCGGAATTGGCATACCTTTGGCAGACCAAGAACGGCTGTTCGATTCGTTTTACCGGGCGAAAAATGTCGGTATAATTCCCGGTACAGGACTGGGGCTGAGCATTGTTAAAAAATGTGTGGACTTGCACGGCGGCGAAATTGCGTTGACCAGCGAAGAAGGTGTCGGTAGTACATTTACTGTAACGCTGCCGATCGCCAAACTTGAAGAACAGCAAGTCTCGCCTGCAACGCCTTAAACTAGATGCAGGCATTATCGTGGGATATTCAGTATGGAACTCGCAGATGTAATGGGGCTAGTCCATCCGGCCGCAGTAGTGCTATTTTTCAAATGGTTTGATCGTTCGGACTTTAGTCCTCTGATTTGGAAGAGGACTAAAGTCCGAACGATCAAACATTTTTTATGAGTGAAATCAAAGTTCTATGGGAGCAATGGCATTTAATAACTCTTCTAAGATAAACCGCAGCAAAGATTGAGTTGCTAATATTAAACCCAATCGGGCTTGGGCGAGTTTTGGCTGTTCTGTTTTGACTTCGCCCCAAATTCTGCACTGACTGTAAAACATCTGAAATGCTGCGCTCAAACTATTGGCTAATTTGAAATAATTAACAGGTTTTTCGGGTTGATTTGCCTCAAAAACCGGAGCTAAACTATCTAGCACTGCGATCAGTTCCGAAATTAAACTGCGTTCTGCTGGAGCTACTAATCGCAGCCGACGATCGCCCTTGTCAACCCAAGGAATAGGATTTGGGGCCGCCAGCGACCAAATTTGCGGCGCTGTGGTGATATCCGGCTGTGCGATCGCAATTAACCGATCGCGATCGGCCATTCGCAGCAGGGAACAGCAGCGGGCGTGGCTGTACTGAATCGGAAACAGCCGATCGGCGGACACAACAGCAGATAAGATGGGATATTCTGGAACAGGGAGCGCAATTTGAGCTAAACGCTGCAACCACGAAGCTAAACCCGCATCAGTCAGCTCCAGCTCAATCGTGCCCGCAGGTACGGCTTTAACGGTGAAATCCGGCCAGCACAGCGGTTGGAGAGTTTCGACCAACTCGGAGGCGATCGCCTGCGGTGTCTGCTGCCAAGTTTTAGCCAATTTCAGGGCGATAGCTGACACGTACACCACCCGCGCCCTATTTTTAACCCGATTTAACGGAATTTCGCTGATTGTCCCTCTCCGGGCGATCGCACCTTGGAACCTTGCAACCAAGAAATGCTTCACTGTAACTTCCGGGCACTTAAAGATATTTAGTGTATCCATATCTGCTCATTTTGCGGTAAAAGTGAATGAACAGTGTTACCGCTAGCGCGATCGTTGTACGTTAAAATGCTGATGTCAGGGGTGGTCGATCGGCTTGAGCGGTCGGCGCTACATCGAAGGAATAAGGCTTATAGCGATTTTATGGCAAAATATACAATAATTTACGATCGACTCTTGGTTGAATCCTACCATTTTGATGTATTTTTTGCTACTTTGAATTTTTAGGTAAAAATGAGAAAAGTCAGCACAGTTAAGAAAGCTGTAAGCTGGATCGGGGGTTGGTTGTCTCACTTTGTATAGAAAAGCGGTCGAAAGCTGTTTTTCTGACTAATTAAATATATCCCAGAGCCTCACTTATGCAATCCACACTTTCCACTCCTCTAGAGACGATCGATCGACCCTTTATCACTTGGCAGCGAATTATCGACTGGGCCCAGGAACACTACCGCTGTCGGACTTTTAGCAAAGACGAGAAAATTCCTGCCAGACCCGGACTGCTGTATTTAGTTCAGAAAGGTTCTGTGCGGCTCGTAGGTAGCGCTCAAGTTAGCGCTACAGCGAAGCCGGGGTTAAAATCGGCTCGCAAAACCACAGAAGAAGCTTTTTTGGGCTTCGTCGGCGCCGGTCAGCCCTTTGAACTGGTGGCTCAGTCTCCGTTTACCCTCCAAGCTTTCGCTCACGCCGATCAAACTCACGTAGTGTGGATGTATTGGCACGATTTGGATAATTGGCCTCACTTCCGCAGGGAAATATTGGATGCGTTTCGCTACCAACACCAGCGAAAGCTGCTGTGGCTAAGCACTTTGGGACAGCGCCGGACGATAGACCGACTGCTGGGTTTTCTCACTTTGTTGATCGAAGAATTTGGGGAACCTTACGTAGGTGAGGCAGAACCGGATGTGGTTCGGGGCTACAGGCTGCCTTGGGCTTTGACTCACGCTCAAATTGGCAGCGCCATCGGTTCGACGCGGGTGACGGTGACGCGGCTGATGGGTAAGTTGCGATCGAAAGGTTTGATTAATACTGAGGATGACAGTTTAATCTGTTTACCTGCTAAGGCTACTCCCCAAAAAACCAAAAATCAAAAGCAGGATCTCGAAGACGATCTCGAAGACGATCTCGAAGACGATCTCGAAGACGATCTTGAAGACGATCTCGAAGACGATCTCGAAGACGATCTCGAATGACGATCTCGATCGAATTCTCTTCTGCGATCGCAGAAACAGCCCACCGCTACTGTAGCAACCGCCCAGAAGGTGAGGAAGTTATTAATTCCTGAAACCCTTGCGGAAGATAACTATTTTATTCTTCCTTATTCCAGCAGCCAGCAGTCAACAGTCAACCCTTCGAGTTGCTTCAACTGCGCAGAAGCGCGAGTTTAGTCGAATCAACTCGAACTACAGGCCAAGCTGTCAACCCTCAAGCGGTCAACAGACTTCTTCGGTGTACGATGAATTGTATAAACTTTTCCCGTTCTCTATCTTGTGCGACTGACAATGACCGTGAACCAACCAAAATCTCCCATCCGGAACCATCAGAAACGGGTGGTATTCTGCGACTTTGACGGCACAATAACTGTTGAGGAAACTTTTGTGGCAATGCTCAAGCGTTTCGCACCGGAATTGTCGTCTCAACTGATGCCGGAAATGTACGCAAGAAGGTTGAGCTTGCGATCGGGCGTGCGACAGTTACTAGAGTCTATTCCCTCGGAATGTTATGCCGAAATTAAGGAATTTTCGAGGGGAAAGCTGATGCGGCCGGGATTGGTGGAATTGCTGGATTTTTTGGACGAGCAAAAAGTAGATTTTGCGATCGTTTCCGGTGGGCTTCGGATTATGGTAGAGGCGGTGATGGGTGATTTGGTACACCGGGCGATCGCAATCTATGCTGTGGATGTGGATGCTAGCGGCCCTCGCTTGCAAGTCAATTCTGAGTTTGAAGGAGATTCAGAATTGGTGTCTAAGGTGCAGGTGATGCGCCTGCACCCGGCCGGGGAACAGGTGGCGATCGGGGATTCGCTGACTGATTTTAACATGGCTTTGCAGGCGAACTCTGTGTTTGCGCGCGATCGGCTGGCTGAGTATCTCGACGAACAGCAAAAGCCTTATACTAAATGGGATAATTTTTTTGATGTGTTGGAACATTTGTCCCAGAAATGGAATTGAAACTATCGCCTTTCTCAGGTGAATTAGATGCTCCTGGGCATAGGGCATAGGGCATGGGGCATAGGGCATAGGGCTGCGGTATTTGTATTGGTAAAGTGCGCGTTGCACACCCTGCATTTAGGTATGCCAGCGCAATTCCTATTTACCTAAAAGTAGATAAAAAACAGAGGATTAGCAGAGAATGAGTGGCGATTTGAGATCGGAATTAATTGTAGCAGCCAAACATTTTTACGATCGCGGTTGGATGGCTGGGACTGCTGGCAATCTTTCAGCCCGCTTACCAGACGGCAGTTTTTGGATTACTGCTAGCGGGCGCCAAAAAGGGCAGTTAACCCCTTCAGATTTTATCAGAATGAACTTAGACGGCGCGATCGTCGAGCAACCAGTTCCCGAAGCCCGCCCTTCCGCCGAAACCAGCATTCATTTAGCCGTTTACAATTGTTTTCCAGAGGCTAAAGCTTGCTACCACGTGCATTCAATCGAAGCAAATTTAGTTTCTCGGCTGACCGCAGGCGATGCAGTGTCTTTACCCGCGATCGAAATGCTCAAAGGCTTGGGGGTATGGGAGGAAAACCCCCAGGTGTCAATGCCCCTATTTGCAAATTATTTAGAAGTACCTAAGATAGCAAAAGAAATTTCTGAATTTTTTGCCGTTTCATCGCCCTCCGTACCCGCTTTGTTAATTCGCGATCACGGCATCACAGTCTGGGGTGACTCAACCGCCGCCGCCTACAATTACGTAGAAATTGTCGAATACATTTTTCGCTATACACTCGCAGCCAGCCAATTAAATTTAGATTTGAAATGTTAAATCTAAGATTATTTATGCAACTGTGCATCAATACGCAATGATTTAGGGTGTACCTGCCAGGAGCTTAGAGCCATTACTTACCGCGCTCTAACTGACCGTTCAAACTATTTTTTCCCAACTTTACGCAACAATAAAACATCGAGAACAGGCAACAATTATGGCTAAATTTACTCGAATACTCTCCATAGATGGTGGCGGAATTAGAGGGATTATTCCCGCACAAGTCGGAGTTACCCTTGAGTCAAAGCTACAACAAAAAAGCGGCAACCCAGATGCCAGAATAGCTGACTATTTTGATTTAATCGCCGGCACGAGTGCGGGAGGGATTTTAACCTGCATCTATTTGTGCCCCGATGCCAAAAATCCCAACAGACCCCGGTGGACTGCTCAAGACGCGGTTAATTTTTCCATCAATAGCGGTCGCGAAATTTTTAAGAGTTCATTTTGGCAAACCCTCGAATCTCTTGACGGTTTGATCGATGAGAAATATGCCAGCGATGCGTTAGACAAATTCTTTTTGGAAAATTTTAGAGATTGCAAACTCAGCGAGCTGCTGAAACCTTGTTTAATCACCGCCTACGATGTCGAAAAGAGAAAAGCTCACTTTTTCAACCAAATAGATGCCAAAAAATATCTAGCAGCCGACTATTCGATCAGAGATATTGCCAGGGCCACATCTGCCGCTCCCTCTTACTTTGAAATTCCCAAAATCTACTCTTTTACAAAGGAATCCTACGCTTTAATTGACGGAGGAGTATTCGCAAACAATCCCGGACTTTGTGCTTATGCGGAAGTCAGAAATAAATTAAGAATTCCCGAGGTTCGCTCCGACAAAGGCCCGACAGCAAAAGACATGGTAATTTTATCCCTAGGTACGGGACAATCTCAGAAAAAATTCCCCTACGAAAAAGTTAAGAATTGGGGTAAAGTAGAGTGGGTTCAGCCTTTAATTAATATCATGATGACGGGAGTTTCGGAAACTGTAAATTATCAAATGATTCAAATTTTTGATGCGATTGACAAGCCCAATCAATATTTGAGAATCAGTCCGGATTTGAGCAGTAAAGAACCGCTGCCGATCGATGATGCCTCCTTCGAGAAAATATCTACTCTGGTGAGCATGGGCAAGGATCAAGCCAAAAAATATGATGCAGAGCTGGATAATTTTATCGATTTGTTGTTAGCCGAGTAGCCGTCAAATTTTAGTTGTTAAATTGAATAGTTTAACAATTGGAAAGACTGATGTAACACACAATTTTGAGTTTGACTATGGTTGTGTTTTTGGAAGAAATTGTGCTCGGTTAGTCGATTCGAGTTTTTAAATTTTAGAATCAATGACTGCCAATCTAAAATTTAAAATCTCAAATCTCAAATCGTCTAACCCACCAATCCTAAGGCTAGCCGACTGAAAATATATGTTGACAAATTGTGCAATAATTGCTGTACAATTGGCAAAAATCTCTATGTAGCAGTGCTTAGCGCTGTTTGCAATGAATAATAGCCAGCCTTGAGTCATTGGTTAAAAAATACCAAAAGCACGATCGACATTTTGATGAAACCTTCAAGAACAGGTGGTTTCAGCGGTTTTTAGTGACGCTGTTCCTAGGCGGTCAAGTGCTGCTGCGCGTAGTCCAAGGCAAAATAGACCGCCGCAAAATCATGGAACATTTAGTAACAGTCGGCCTAGATTCCTTGCGTTCGGTGCTGTTAATAGCCTTTTTTGCCGGCATGATTTTTACAGTTCAATCGGCTAGAGAATTGATTAGGTTTGGGGCGGTTGGGGCGGTGGGAGGTGCTTTTGCAGTGGCATTTTGTCGCGAATTAGCACCCGTTTTAACGGCGGGCGTGGTGGCGGGACAAGTAGGTTCGGCTTTTGCGGCGGAGATAGGAGAAATGCAGGTGACGGAACAAATAGACGCCCTGTATATGTTGAGAACAAATCCGGTTGATTATTTGGTAGTCCCGAGGGTGATAGCTTGCTGCGTCATGCTGCCGATTTTAACCATTTTTTCGGTGGCGGTGGGGATTTTGGGCGGGCTGTTTGTGGCGGTTAATTTTTATGAGTTGGAACCGTCGGTATTTTTGGAATCGGTGCGGACTTTTTTGGGGCCTTGGGATTTAGTAACTGTGGCGATTAAGAGTGTAATTTTTGGGTTGATAATTGCGCTTGTCGGTTGCGGCTGGGGATTGACGACGGCGGGCGGAGGGAAAGGGGTAGGTCAAGCTGCAACGGCGGCGGTTGTGACTTCTTGGGTGTTTGTTTTTGTGGCGGATTTCTTTTTATCGTTGTTAATGTTTCACGAGTTGGGAATTACGAGAAGTGGGGGGTAATTGAGAGATTGGACGTAGGGTTTAAACCAGGTTTATACAGTAATTGTTGTTAGAAAACTCGGCGGTTGAAACCGCGTCTATACAAACGAAACAAGCCGGACGCAGGTTGAAGAAATCATTAGATAAATTAAGAAGACGGGCGCGGTTGAAACCGCGTCTATACAAACGAAACAAGCCGGACGCTGGTTGAAGAAATGATTAGATAAATTAAGTTCGTAATTAGGAATGAAAGTCCTGATTTATGGTGCAGGAATATAAGGAGGGCGATAAACTCGAATTTCCTTAATAGGAACTGTCCCATCTGTTTCGGGGATGATTTCGAGGATGTGTTTGGAGTTGCTCAAATTCTGAGCCAATGTTGTAGGATATTCGCGACTTGAATCTGCAATTTGTGGCAGAATGTAGGAATCAACAAACATCGGCTTAACCTGCCAGAAAATCTCAAATCCTTTAGGCGTAGGCGTTTTAGAGTATTCATAGGCATTTTGCAGCCACCAGTTTTTCGGTTCCATCGCGACGCGGCCCGATTTTGAAACAAACATTTCTTCGTTTGTACCGCTGCCGTCGTAACCTGTTTTAGAACCTATAACGTCAAATTTAAACTTGCTGGCGTCGCTGTTAATGTCGGTAATGACGGCTTTCCAATCTTCGACGATGAGCGGTTTTTGATGGGATATTTGGATGATTGCCGGCCAACCGACGCCAAGACTGGGGCTGGGTCTAGTGATGCTATAAAGTTCGGGAAATTCTGAAGGTTTTTTGCCGTCGATCGCAATTTTAGCAGAAATTGCCTCGCCCTTGAAGGTTCGATCGGCGATCGCATCTATCCGATTTCCTTCAAACTCCAAAACCAACTTACCATCTTGCCACTTAACATCCTTACCAACCGTATAAGTTTTAACTAAATCCTGCTGCGCGGTTTGAGGAAGATTTGGATTGTATCGCAGGTGCGGTTTAATCAAAGCCGCTAGCAGAAAATTTCCCCAACTGTTGAGATGAATCGAGTCGCTCAATAGCTGCTGTGGCTGCAAGCGGTTGTCTTTGAGATATCTCAGCCAAGGTGTGCGAATTTCTGCGATTTCGCAGCCGTATTTATCGGCCAACTCTGGCAACCATTTAGTAGAATGAGTGTTGTGCCATTCATATCTTTTAAGTTGTTCTGGATCGTCGCTTTTACCTGTCGGCATCCAGTCAATATGGTCTGAATGCAAGAGTATTTCGCTAGTAGTGCGGCGGCGGACATTGGCAATTATCGCTTCGTAATCTTCACCGCCTCCGTAGACGTGAAAAATTAGCAAGTCTGGATAAAAAGGATACAAATCGTGTTCGCTAGGACGGATTAAAATCGGGGCGGAAAATCCTCCGATTGCCCGATTTTCTACAATCAAATCTGCGGAGGGAAATCGCTGTTTTAAATCTTGGGCGACATCTTGCCACCAATCTTGCTGAGTGATCGATTGACCGTAAAATAAGATGCGTACCTGCTGGCGTTGTGCGGGGGTGCTGGCGGCTAGTAACCCCATCGTTCTTTGAATCCTAGCTCCAAAATTAGGATTGTTTGCCATAGCAGCGGGCGGGAACAATGGCATTTCAGCAGCTCCTTTTTGGAGGAGCCCAACTGACAGGAAACTCAAGCACAAACAAAGCAGCCACCAGTAGCGATAAATTTTGAATTTTCTACTATTTCCAGGCTGCTTTGCCATTGTTTGATTTTTCCGTTCTCTAAACTTACTGATAACTATCAAGGCTAGCTTTAGGGTACGCGGCGGCGCACCTTCCCTGAGAGGTAGGGTGCTGCGCAACTTGCGAGAGCTGTATACTAGATGGCAATGGGCACTACCATAAGTTGCTTGGGCCGAATGCCTTCTCGATCGGCTTTGGGCCTTCTCTATTTGCTATTTTGCCAAATTGAGCGGGACAAAAAGTGATATAATGCCAGCTAAATTAATTACAGGAGATCGATCGCACGTCCAATGGATTACAAAACAGCCCGCGGTTTTCTGCTCGACCAAGGAACAGCCCTCGAAACCAAGAAAAATCCCGACGCCTTCCTGATCCGTCTCAAACAAGGTCAGCCGCCCGTACCCGGACAGGTGACATCGATTTTATTAGCTTTAAAAATATTGTTTGATGGGCTGCAAGAATCTCCAATGCTCGATCGACAATTAATCTCGGCACTGCATTTACTCTCAGTAGAAAGTTTGCAGCAATTTGATGCCGGACTTCGCAGAGGAGTTTCTTGGCCGCCGCTGCTCAAAGAAGACTTAAATCGAATTGCGAGATCCGTCAAGAATATCTTTTCTGGCGTCTGGAAATAATTAGGTTAGTCTACGGGCGATGTTTTTCAAGAGCAGTTGTGAAACTTTACTCGCGAAAGCTTTCCAGGGATGCCAAAAGAGCCGGAAGTCCTGCCAGCGAGGCCGACACTAAAGCCTCATCTTTGTAAACTCGCGATCGGGGACTGCGGATATTTTTAGCAGCCGAGGTTTTAGAGCCTCGCAGCTCTTTATTGCCGGTTTCGACTAGCCCTAAATTTCTGGTTTCTCGGTTCAGGCAAAACATAGCAGTATCCTCATTTAATCCGTAGAGTTGCGCCGCCAAGTTTCTCGGGGCACGCTCAATATTTCTATTGTTACTCAGATTGGCAACAGATATGAAACCATGAAATAATTATTCATGATAGGCAAAATTTAAGTTAAGCGGCATGATAACTCTTATCAAAATTAATAACAACTCTTATTAATTTGTTACAGATAGTGTTTGTTTGAGCCGATCGCAGCGGCACAGACACCAGCTACATAGGTTTTTAGTTTTTCCTAAAGTTTTCTTTGGCGGACTCATGTCCGCACGTGCGTTCCTCCTACATAGGTTTTTAGTCATTCATCAAGTTTTCTTTGGCGGACTCAAGTCCGCACTACAAACCTGGCGGACTCAAGTCCGCACTACAAACCTGGCGGACTCAAGTCCGCACTACAAAC
>NZ_JAUBOJ010000248.1:0-11121 GCF_036700185.1 Microcoleus sp. BM001215392
TACTGCCGAAATGCGAGAGCCCCTACGAGTATATTTGCAAAAATGAGATGCACCCCTTTAGTCCTCAGGGAAAGGACTAAAGTCCGAACGATCGAACCTTATTGGAAATGAGAAATAAAATCGTTAAGTGAACCGTAATTGCACCCTGTTCAACAGCCATCGTGTTTATTTACTTTCTTGATTCAAAGATGATAGTTTCCGCCGCCGGCTATCGCGCGAAATCGCCACTAAAGCCGGAATTTCACTTTTAGCATTCTTATCTTTTAAACTCTCCACAATCTTAGACAATTCTCCGATTGTGGGTGCTTCAAAAACGCAGCGCAAAGGTAACTCTATCCCGAAAGCATCTCGCACTCTCGAAACAAGCTGAGTCGCCAGCAGCGAATGACCTCCCAATTCAAAGAAATTGTCGCGGATACCCGATCGCTTTATCCCCAAAACCTCAGCCCAAATTTTTACTAAAACTTGCTCAACCGCAGTCTGAGGCGCAATATAACCGCCAGCCCATTCTAACTTAATCGGTTCGGGTGCGGGCAAAGCTAGCCGATCGACCTTTCCGCTAGCAGTCACCGGTAGCGACTCCAGTACCACAAAAGCCGACGGAATCATGTAGTCAGGCAGTTTTTTTGCTAGATAAGCCTGTAACTGCGGCACTAATTTGCGCGCTGCTTTCGCTTGTAAGGGATTGTTAGCATAAGAGCGCCACGGAAGCAAGTTATCCGCTGTGGTTTCTTGCACAAAATTTCGAGTTTCGCCCCTGGAAAACACTACATCATAGCACCCGTCACTGTCGGAATCTGACCAAGCAATACTAATATTATAGGGAACTTGCAAAGCATACCAAGCTTCGGGATTTATTCCTAAATCGCCGAGTTTTTCCAAAGCTTTTTGTAACTGAGCTGCTGTTTTAATTGTCTCAGCATTTGATAGCAATTCTGCCGTTTTTACCGCAGCAGTTATCCGTGCGTTAGGTACATTAGCAATGGTCAAAACATCGAGTTCATTTTCTAATAATATTTGTTCAACATTGCTAACTGTCAGATGCTGGTTTGGTTTCGACCAATCTAGCCGTTGCGATGTCTCAATTTCTTGTTTATTAGGGGGGTTGGGGGAATCTTTCTCCGGCGCCAGATGCAGAATAGCATTGTACCGAAATTGAGTTAACTCATTGTGGTAGCTGCCCCGAATTAATTGAATTTCTACGCCGCCAATCTGCGGAAAGCGATGCTGTAAAGCGCTAAAAAAATCTGGGTGAATAACTAACTCTGTTTCCTGAAAAATTTGCATTTTTACTCGCTGCTGCAACTGTTCAGCAGCGAGACTCGGTTCGGCTTGATGCAGTTGTACCGCAGCGTGAAAAGCTGCCAGCAGCGGTAAGCTGCGCACATCTCCGATGAAGATAAAGCCGCCGGGAGCAGTTGCTTTCACCGCACTTTCTAACACCTGCACGAGATAGTCGATATTCGGGAAATATTGTACAACAGAGTTGAGAATTACTGAGTCAAAAGCTGCTGTTTCTATTCCGGTAAAATCTGTCGCCATTTTCTGCAACAGCGTGACATTAGCTAACTGTTGATTTGCTAAGTGCTGTTGAATGTAATTAATCGAAATTGGTGAAAAGTCTGTACCGCAATATACAGTGCAGCTAGGCGCAATTTGGAACAGCATTAAGCCTGTGCCGCAGCCAATTTCTAAGACTCGCTGCGGCTGCAAAGCTAAAATTTGGGCGGCTTGATTGTTCGCCCACTCGCGCACCTGTTCTGCTGCGATTGGTTGGTTAGTATAACTGCTATTCCAGCCGACAATATTAAACGTTGGATCTGAGTCGGCGGCTGGTTGATTGTAGGTTTCATTGTAGAGCATTTGCCACTGCGAAACCTGTTCTGCTTGCAGTTGCACGATTTGGTCGGTTTCGCTAATATTGCTATATTTTTGATCCAGGGCAATATAAGCTAATAAACGTTTATTTTGCTGTGCATCTTCCGCAGCGGTTACTACAGTTTGCTGTACTGCGGGATGTTGAGTTAATACTGTTTCGATTTCTCCTAATTCGATGCGGAAACCGCGAATTTTTACTTGTTCGTCAATTCGTCCTAAAAATTCCAGGTTGTAGTCGGCTCGGTAGCGCGCTAAGTCGCCGGTTTTGTAAATTCGCTCTGTTGAATTTGGTTGAAAAGGATTGGGAATAAAATGTTCTGCGGTTAAATCGGGACGGTTGAGGTAGCCGCGAGCGAGTCCGTTTCCGCCGATGTACAATTCGCCGACAACGCCTGCGGGTAGGGGTTGCAAATATTTGTCTAATATGTAGACTTGAGTGTTAGCTATCGGGCGGCCAATTGTTGGGGCGATATCGGACTCTGTTGTAGGAATATAACCGGATGTTGTGACGACGGTGTTTTCGGTTGGGCCGTAATTATTTACGAGCTTAAATGGATGGGATTTGAGAGGATGTTTTTGCAGTTTTTCGCCGCCTGTGAGCATGATTCGCAATGCTGTTGTTTGAGGCCAATCTAATTGCAATAGTTGCGCGGCTAATGGTGTTGGTAAAAAGCTAATTGCGATCGCATTTGAGATTAACCAGTTTTGCAGTTTTTCAGGATCTCGCCGGATCTCATCTTCGGGAAAGTAGATGCTAGCTCCGGCGGCGAGATACGGCCAAATTTCCCACGCGCAAGCATCAAAGGCGATCGCAGCAATTTGCGTAGCCCGATCGCCCGCTGACACTCCAAACTCGTTTTGATGCCAAAAAACCAGATTTAACAGGCTCCGGTGCTCAATTTCCACCGCTTTCGGCTTTCCCGTGGAGCCGGAGGTATAAATCGCGTAAGCCAGATTTGCGGCTGTGGCGGCGCTGGTGGGATTGTCGGCGATTTCTTGGGAAATCATCGCCCAGTCTGTGTCTAGAAAAACAACCATTGGATGGTTAATTTTATCGTCTGATTGTGTTTCTAAATTTTGTACTGCGCCATCATCCACCAGGGAATAAATTCCCTGGCTCATAGCTGAAGTCGGCTGAAGCCGACTGGAAACTTCTGGTGTTTCAGTCGTCTTTAAAAGACTTTGGCTGCTCGTAGCTGAAGTCGGCTGAAGCCGACTGGAAACTTCTGCTGTTTCAGTCGTCTTTAGACGACTTTCGCTATAAGAGGGGGAATTTATTCCCTGGCGGGTTAGCAATACTGACACCTGAGCATCTTCTATCATCAAGTGCGATCGCGCCACCGGATAGTTCGGATCTAAAATTAGATAAGCTCCCCCAGCTTTCAGTACAGCCAACATCCCCACAATTAGCTCGATCGATCGCCCGCAGCCCAGCCCGACTAAAACTTCCGCACCCACCCCAATTTTTTGCAAGTAACGTGCTAGTTGGTTGCTGCGCAAATTTAGCTCTCGGTATGTGACTCGCTCGTCTCCAAATACCAGCGCCACTGCATCCGGCATTTGCTTTGCGTGAAGTTCAAAAAGTTGATGCACGCACAAATTTTGCGGATAATTAGCCGCTGTTTTGTTGCATTCAACTAACAAACGATCGCGCTCTTGCTCGCTCAAATATTGCAAGTAGGCGATGCGCTCATCGGGATTTCCCACAATGCTTTCTAACAGCGTTTGAAAATGCCGAATCATTCGACAAATTGTCGCTTCATCAAATAAATCGGCGCTGTAAATTACCATGCCGCTGATGCCTTCGTTCGTGTCAACCCACAGCTTATTGCTGCGCGATTCGCTGCTTCCCGAGCTGTTGGGCGATCGCTCCCACAAATGAAACTCCAAATCAAATCGGGCTGTTTGCACGTCTAACTGCTGCGGGCTGAGGGTTAATTCGGGCAATTCTAAGGGATTCGCGGGCGCGTTTTGCAGGGCGAAGGCTACCTGAAATAAGGGATTTTGGTTCAGGGCGCGATCGGGGTGCAATTCTTCTACTAACTTCTCAAACGGCAAATCTTGGTGAGCGTAAGCTCCTAATGCGACTTCTTTGACTCGGTTTAAAAGTTCCAGAAATGTGGGATTTCCCGACAAATCTGTACGCAGCACCAAACTGTTGACAAAGAAACCGATTAATGCTTCAATTTCACTGCGGTTGCGATTGGCGATCGGCGAACCGACAACAATATCCTCCTGCTGCGCGTAATGGTAAAGCAACGTTTGAAAAGCTGCCAGCACTGTCATAAACAGCGTTACTCCTTGGCGCTGGCTCAACATTTCCAAAGCCTCGCTGAGCGGTTTTGGCAGTTGCAAAAGCAGCCTTTTTCCGCGATAACTTTGTACTGCGGGCCGAGGCCGATCCGCAGGCAAATTTAACATCGAAATGCCGTTTAACTGCTGGCGCCAGTAAGCAAGCTGCGTTTCTAAAACATCGCCTTGCAGCCATTCGCGCTGCCATTTTGCAAAATCAGCGTACTGCACCGACAACTCCGGTAAAGGCGAAGGTTTTCCGCTAACAAAAGCCGTGTAAATTGCGCCTAATTCCTGAATTAGCACTCCAATCGACCAACCGTCGGAGACAATGTGGTGCATATTCAGCATCAGCAAATATTCCGCATCATCTAATCGCAATAATGTCACGCGCAGCAACAAGTCTGTTGACAAATTGAAAGAGCGTTCAGCTTCCTTAGCTGCGAGCCGATTTGCTTCAGCTTGGCGAGATTCCTCGGGCAAATTTCGCAAATCAAATACATAAATTGGCAGGTGAAAAACCTCAGCTATTTCCTGCACAGATTCGCCGGCCACCACTGCTAAATTCGTGCGCAAAGCTTCGTGGCGGCGCACAATTTCATTGAAGGTTTGTTGCAGCGCCGGAAAATTCAACGCGCCCGTCAGGCGCAAGGCTGCGGGAACATTATAAAAAGGATTGTTCGGCACTAATTGGTCGAGAAACCACAACCGCTGCTGTGCAAAGGACAGCGGAAGATTTCCGTTGCGCGCCACAGGAACTATCGGTGCCGGAGTAAAATTAGCTGCTTGTAAAAATGAAATAATTTCGGCTTTTCTTTGGGAAATTTCGGCGCGCAGTTCGGGTGTAATAATTCCTTCGGGAGCGTTGCAGCGCAGGCGAGATTCTTCCACAAAAATATTAATATCTAGACTGCGAAGGTAAGATATAAATTCAACTGTATTCAAAATTCCACCTCTTCTCTAGTATCTGCAATCCTGTTAGTAGTTGTTTGATTTTTTGCCGCCCAGCGCACTGTTTCAATGTATTTTGCTAGACTCGCCACAGTTGGGGCCTCAAACAAATTGCTGACCGGCAATTCGACTTGCATAGCGTCTCGGATGCGAGAAATTAACTGGGTTGCTAGCAGGGAATGACCGCCTAGTTCAAAGAAATTATCGTAGATACTAACTTGCTGTTTTCCCAAAACTTTAGCCCAAATTTTCACCAGCACCTCTTCGATATCGTTCCGAGGTTCTACACAATTTACTGTTAGATCCTCGCTGTCTGTATCTATCTGAGGTAATAGTCGGCGGTCAACTTTGCCGTTGGGTGTTAGCGGCATGGACTCTAACACTGCATAAGTTCCAGGTATCATGTATCCGGGTAACTTTTGTTTCAAGAATTGCCGCAAGTCGCTTGACTTGAGATTTTGAGTTTCCGATTTTTTATTAATGCCCTCAGGAATAACGTAAGCTGCTAAATGTTTGTCGCCGGGGATGTCTTCTCTGACAATTACTGCTGCTTCGCTGACTTGTGGATGCTGGCACAAAGCTGCTTCGATTTCTCCTAATTCGATGCGGTAGCCGCGAATTTTTACTTGGTTGTCAGCGCGGCCTAAAAACTCGATGTTGCCGTCAACCCGATAGCGGCCTAAATCGCCTGTTTTGTAAAGGTATGAATCGGGTTTTTTGCTAAAATGATTGGGAATGAATGCCGCAGCAGTTAAATCTGGGCGGTTGAGGTAGCCCCTCGCCAGTCCGTCGCCGCCGAGGTATAATTGGCCTGGAATGCCGATCGCCACTGGCTGCAATTGGGCATCCAGGAGATAAATTTGCGTATTGGCGATCGGGCGCCCGATCGGGAGTGAGGTTGCGGTTTCGGGTACGTCTCGCACCTGATAGTAAGCCGAAAATGTCGTATTTTCGGTCGGGCCGTAAACGTGAATTAATTTAGTAGTTTGCAACTGTTTTAAAACTTTTCTCACGCATCTAATATCGGCAACTTCGCCGCCAAACAGCAAGCAGCGCAGCGAATTAAAAGCTTCTGGTAAAACTCTGGCAATTTGTTGGAACAATGCTGTAGTTAAAAATAAAATGGTAATGTTTTGTTGGCGCAGTTCCCATGCTAAATCGTGAGGAGAAAGGGTAATATTTGTGCTAATTATGGCAAGTTGAGCGCCGTTGAGCAAGGCTCCCCAAATCTCGAAGGTGGCTGCATCGAATGAAGCGTTTGATGCTTGGGCAATTTTATCGGTAGGTTCTATTTTTATGTAGTTGGTATTGATTACTAACCGATTTACGGCTTTGTGGGTGACAGCAACTCCCTTGGGTTTTCCGGTGGAGCCTGATGTGTAAATAATGTAAGCTAGGTTATCTGCTGTGACTGTGTTGGTGAGATTTTCGCTACTTTCTCGGGCGATTTGTTCCCAGTCGCGATCGCACTTAATCACCGAATGCGAGAAGTCTTGGAAATTCTCGCTCAATTTATCCTGAATTAGCAAGACTTTAACTCCCGCATCTTCCAACATCAAGTTTAGCCGATCGCGCGGATAGCTCGGATCTAAGGGTAAATAAGCGCCTCCAGCCTTCAGTACAGCCAACATACCCACAATAAGGTCGATCGATCTTTCGGCGCACAGCCCCACCAAAACCTCCGCCCCCACACCTCGTTTTTGTAAATAGCGCGCCAGTTGGTTAGCTTTGCTGTTGAGTTGTTTGTAAGTCAATTGCTGGCTGTCGCAAGTTACGGCGACATCCTCCGAATGCTGTTCAACCCGCTCTTCAAATAACTGATGAATGCACTTATTTTGAGGATAATCTGTCCTAGTATCGTTCCATTCTCGCAATAATTGATTCATTTCATCCTCGCTCAAGAAAGGTAAGTTAGCGATTCTTTGTTCTGGATTCGCGACAATGCTTTGCAGCAGCATTTTAAAATGTTTCAGCATCCGCGCGATCGTAATTTCATCAAATAAATCTGGATTGTAAACAGCTACGCCTCTGAGTCCTTCCGAATCTTCCCACTGTTCGCCGTACCTGCTGCGAAACTTATCCGCAGCTTCCCACAAATGCAGCTCGAAATCAAAGCGCGTTGTTTGAGTTTCCAAATGAAAAGAACTCAACTTTAATTCGGGCAATTCTAGCTCGTCCACAGGCGCATTTTGCAAACCGAATACTACCTGAAACAGCGGGTGTCGGTTGAGCGATCGCTCTGGGTGCAATTCCTCGACGAGCTTCTCGAAAGGCAAATCTTGATGAGCGTAAGCCCCCAGGGTGACTTCTCGCACCCGGCCCAAAAAATCTCGAAACGTCGGGTTTCCCGAGCAGTCTGTTCGCAGCACTAAAGTATTGACAAAAAAACCGATTAATGCTTCGATTTCGCTGAGGTTGCGATTGGCGATCGGCGAACCGACAACAATATCAGCTTGTCCTGTATAGCGGTACAGCAAAGTTTGAAATGTAGCCAGCAATGTCATAAATAAAGTCGCTCCTGCTTGCTGTGACATGGCTAGGAGTGAGTCTTGGAGCTGTTTAGGTATTTCTAAATATTGAGTTTTTCCGCGATAATTTTGCCTAGCTGGTGCAGGGCGATCGGTCGGTAAATTCAATACCGAAATCCCGCGTAATTGCTGCCGCCAATAAGCTAGCTGAGTTTCTAATACTTCTCCTTGGAGCCATTCACGCTGCCATTCGGCAAAGTCGGCATATTGCAGAGATAATTCTGGCAGGGGAGATGGTTGTTGATTTATCAAAGCTGTATAAATAGCTTGTATTTCGCGAATCAGCACGCCGATCGACCAATCATCGGAGGCGATGTGGTGCATATTTAGCAACAAAATATGCTCGCTATCTGTCAGCCGCAGGATGGTGACTCGCATCAGCGGGCCCGTGGATAAATTGAAAGGACGAAGAGATTCGGCGGCGGTGATTTTTTGGGCTTCTGTTTGCCGCTGTTCTGGCGGTAAATGTTGCAGGTCTAATATTTGTAAATTAATCTGGAAATCGGGAGAAATTACCTGCATTGGTTGACCGGCTACCGCTGCAAACGTGGTGCGCAAAGTTTCGTGGCGCTGCACTATTTTGTTGAAGGTTTGTTCTAAGGCTGTTATGTTGAGGGAACCAGTTAAGCGCAGTGCTGTTACTATATTGTAGAAAGGATTTTCGGGTGCGTATTGGTCTAGAAACCACAGGCGCTGCTGCGCAAATGATGCCGGAAAGACAAACACTTCGGCTTGGTCTGAAATATTCATGCTTTGGCGATCGCTTTTCATTCAGTTGACAGTTGATAGTTGACAGTTGACAAAGGAAGAAAGAAAGAAAGAAAGAAAGAAAGAAAGAAAGAAAGAAAGAAAGAAAGAAAGGAAGAGGATTGGAGTAATGAATCGTCTGATTTTAATTTCTCGCGATCGGGCGGGCTTTAAACCAGATGGGAGCATCTCATTTGTGCAAAAAACAGTTCTTTTTACAGTGCGAGCGTCCCCGCTCGCTTGGTTCTATAAGCAAGCGGGGACGCTCGCACTATTAAAAGCAAAACAGAGATGCACCCAACCAGAAACCAGATTCTTATGGTAAACGAATTGTCATAATTTTCGGATGCCATATCTGTTGCCCTTGGAGAATGGGATGTGTTAGTTTTTTGATGACACAGGTTACTTTTTGAGGGTGCGATCGCCTCTTAAAATTTTGGCGAGCTTTCAGATCGGAACTTTTAATATCAAAAATCCGGGTGCAAGAGTGCGACAGAGACTTGGGCCCAGAAACCCGGTTTCTGGCTATTTAATGCTCAAATTATGCCTTTAGGGGTGAGGAGTCTCGGCCCTACCCTCAAGTTTAGTTGTGGGGAAACGGGCGAGCCTGCTAGCGGTGCGGGTGAGTTGGATGCGAGAATTGCCCCAAGCAATCGGTGCAGAGGTCAAGCTGTAGTATGATTTCTAGTTGCACAAAGTTTTCTTAGGGCGATTAAGAGCCCGATAGCTTCGCCGCGCGTAGTTTTCTCACATTTCTAGCTGAGCGACTACTATTGATTAAACAGTGCCCGCAATCTTTGAGATCGACTTACTAGAACTTGCGACCTGATGCAGCCAAATTACTTAAGAACAGTGAACGTGCAGTTTAAATTAGAGGTTATAGGCTAATGGCGAACCGGAACAAATACTCGCCAAAAGGCGACGCAGGGGATGCACAATCAGCAGAAGAAGTCCTCAACTCGGTGATGCAGGAACTCGACGCTTTGCATGAAAATGTCAAAGGTCAGTTAAATCAGGACATTACTCGGCTGCAAACTGAAAAAAATCACCTGATTGAAGATATTGAAGGGCTGCGGGACCAATATCGCAAATTGCAGTCCCAGCAAATGGAATCTCTGTCTGGGCGGTACATTCAGCAGCAGCAATTGTGGCTGAAGCAGTTGGCTCAAGTTTTGGCTCACAATTTGCAGGATTTGTTGGTGCAGCGGTTCAACGAACTCAGCGCTAACTCTGGTCATTCTCTCAGCAGCCCGATTCCCAGCGGCGAATTTCCCATACCCATGCCCCCGAGCAACTACGACGAACGGGCTTCGGAGTTATTGGCGGCGCTGGATGAGCGGATCGATCGCAGTTTCCAGATGCTGGAACAAGATTTGAGCAGCTACGAAAGCGACCTATCCATGCGGCTCAACAACATGAAAACCCTCGAACTCCAAGGGGAAGAACTGTTACAAAATCTCGTCAACCGCATTCGGGAAGAACTCCAAGAAGAAGAAGCATATCTTGACAATCCTTTCGACGCTCAAGATTCGTATCCCGAAGCATCAACTAATTCGCTTAATTCTATCCGCCCCCAAGTTCTGCCGCCAGCACCTGCGGATGCAGTGCGCCAAGGCGTGCCGCAGCCTTCAGCAGCTCCGGCACCCGCTGCTAAAGCGACAGCAGCTTCTCAAATGCAGACAGGTTTGATTCTGGCTTTGTCTTCGGCGGTGGTATTGTCGCTGTTTAATGTTTGTTTGAGAATTCTAATTAAAAGCAGAAATCCTCGGATGATTTTTGGGATATTTGAGCTTGATGGGGTGGTGACTCGGGGTTTTGGAAATTCTCTGTTAATTTTGTTGATGCGGCTGATCGTGGTGATGACTTTGATGCCGGTATTGGCAACATTTCTGTATCCGAGTGTCTGGAAAGATATTAAACGATTGTTCCAATCGGGCGATCGAGCTTTGTGGGGTAAAGTTTTAGGAAGCGCATTTTTTCTGTTTTTATCTCAGGTTTTGATTTATTTGGCGATCGGCAATATTCCGGCGGGGATTGCGATTACAATTTTCTTTATTTACCCGATCGTCACCGTACTAGGTTCTTGGCTGTTGTTTGGCGCTCGCCCCAGTACGACCGGCTTTTTAGCGATGTTGGGGATTACCGCAGGTCTGATTTTAGTTGGATCGCCGAGTTTTGCTGCGCCAGCTCCCGGCGGTGGCAATGTCGAGGTGGGAGTCGCGGCGGCACTGGCTTCTGGGATTACCTTTGCAGGTTACGTATTGCTGACGCAAATGGCCGCGGGCAAGCTGCACCCGATTCCTTTTAGTTTAGTTAATTTTGCCGCGATTTTTGTATTTTCCGCCCTGAGTTTGTGGGTGCCTCTGTCGGAAAATTTTGCTCCCAACATCGACCAAAATGTTTGGCCTGGTTTGATTGTAGGAGGGATTGTTTTAGGGGTGTTGACACTATTTAGCTACCTTTTGAACAATTTTGCCATCCGGTTCGCGGGGGCGGCCTTAGCGTCAGTAATTGGCACTTTGGGGCCGGCGATGACCGCACTCTTCGGGTTTATAATTATCAATGAGAAGTTGCAGCCTGTAGCAATTCTCGGCATGATTGTGGTGACGTTGAGCGTGGCTGCGATGAGTGTAGAACGTATGGTGGCTCCTCAGAAGAAGGCTACTTAAGTTCAGTTGACAGTTGACAGTTGACAGTTGACAGTTGACAGTTGACAGTTGACAGT
>NZ_JAUBOJ010000249.1:0-1056 GCF_036700185.1 Microcoleus sp. BM001215392
AACTAATAACTAATAACTAATAACTAATAACTAATAACTAATAACTAATGACTAACATAAAATGGCTGCAACCGGGAGATTTGCTCAGGGCGATCGCACCTAGCGGCGCGCTGCGAGAATTGACTAATTTTGAACGCGGTTTGGAAATTTGGAAATCCCGCGGCTATCGAGTTGAACTAACACCGGGTTTTGACGATCGCGCTGGCTACTTGGCCGGTTCCGACGAAAATCGCGTCCGACAGCTCGCAGATGCCCTCAGTGACCCGGATTGTCGCGGTATTCTGTGTGTTCGAGGCGGTTTCGGCAGCACTCGACTTTTGGAAAAAGCTAAGGTGGGCGATCGGGCAAATTCCGGGTTTCCGACTCCCGATTCCCATGCACCGAAATGGTTAATCGGCTTTTCCGATATTACGGCTTTGCTGTGGAATCACGACAAATTGGGGATTTGGGGCGTTCACGGGCCGCTGCTGACAACTTTGGGCGCGGAACCGGATTGGTCGGTCGATCGACTTTTTGACTGCATCGAAGGTCGTCCGTTACAATCTTTGCAAGGTAAAGGATGGGCTGGTGGAAAGGCTTCGGGGCGGTTGTTTCCAGCGAATCTGACGGTGGCTACTCATTTGCTCGGAACCCCTTATCAACCGGATTTGACTGGTGCTATTCTGGCATTTGAGGATGTTTCGGAGGCTCCTTACAGGGTCGATCGGATGTTGACTCAGTGGCGGATGGCGGGGGCTTTTGCGGGGGTGCGGGGGATTGCTTTGGGACGGTTTAGTCGCTGCGAGGTTGGCCCGGATATTCCTAGTTTTAGCATTGCAGAGGTTTTGCGCGATCGGCTCTTTGACTTGAATATTCCCATTGTCTCAGATTTGCCGTTTGGGCACGAGGGGGTTAACGCTGCTTTACCGATGGGAATTGAGGCGAGTCTCGATGCTGAATCGGGATTGCTGATTTGTGGGGATACATCGCAACTTTAGATGCCACATCAACGTCTATAAATAGGTAGGGTGCGTCAGGGGGAAAATAATTAGTCTGCGATTAAAACAGTCAGCCCTG
>NZ_JAUBOJ010000249.1:1156-11109 GCF_036700185.1 Microcoleus sp. BM001215392
GGGGAAAATAATTAGTCTGCGATTAAAACAGTCAGCCCTGACGCACCCTACGATAAATCCTAAATAGTCCAGTTGGGTGAGGTTAACACGGTTGGCATAAATTAGATTTAAAATAGAGAGTGTATGCAAATGTCGGCGCCAACAAGGCAAAAAGATTTTAAAGTTTTTGAGAGGTTGATATGAAAACACACAACTTGTTAAATAGTATTGCTACCACTGTGCTAGTTGCCGGATTGGCACTTACGGGGATTCCGTCAAGTGCTGTTGCCGAATCGATACAAAATAACGATCGCATAGATGGAGTAATCCGCCGCACTTCCCCGATTTACCGTTTCCGAAATATGTGGACGCCCGGTGCTCCGACGGAAGAATTGCGCGGTCAAGAATACACTTTCAACGCTCAAGAAGGCGATAACATTCAAGTGTTTTTAGATACGGATAGAACTCGCGGTTTTACTCCCGTCATGGTACTATTTTACGGGAACAACAAACAAGTTGCTTTTACCCAAGACCGTTCTTTTAATTATGTGATTCCCCGCAGCGGCGATTACAAGCTTTTGGTGTTAGCGAAAGATGCTGCGAGGGGCGGTAGCTACACGGTGGAAGTTTCGGGAATTGATGGCGGCGACAGACGGGCTAGTAATAATAGATGGGATGACAGAAGCGACAGGGGCCGTAACAGCAGCTACGATGGAGAACGGATTTTGCGAGATGATTTTGGCTTAAACCCGATCGACTGTCGCCTCAGACGTACTATGGTAAGAGTAAGATTTGATGATGCCGGCAGGGACGGGACTTATTGCGCTGTACCGACTAGGGCTGTTCCGGCGGGCGATTATTATTACAATTCGCGGACTAGGGATTTAGATTCGGCGAGGGCGGATGATGGTAGATTCGATCGATCTAATGATAATAGCAGGTTCGATCGTCCCGATCAATGTCGCGTATCTGTAGGCGGAGTGTGTGTGACGAGATAGTTTCGTTTGTTTCGTTGGGGCGGGTTTTACAAACCATCAATGAGTCAAACCAACCATCTCAAAAACCCGCCCCAAACACTGCCCATGCGTTTGGGAATATTGGTATATTAATAATATTAATGATGTAGCAAAATATATGAGTGTTAAAGAACTTGAAACAGCAATTATGAACTTGTCAGTTAAGGAACTATCGGAACTCACTGCTTGGCTCATAGAGTATCGCCAACAGGTTTGGGATAGGCAAATTGAAGACGATTTGGAGGATGGGCGGTTAGATGCGCTACTTGATGAAGTCGATGCAGAGTATGAAGCGGGATTGGCTAAAGTGTTATGAAGCATCTGATGCACCTGATTAACAAGCAACTACAACTCTTCAATAGTCACTAATCCACCCTCTGTGAACTGCACTACAAGTTCATATTCCTCTAGCAACGAAGTTCCCAGCAAAGGTCGCCGCCCTGTCGCAAGTACGCGAACTTCTCGTTCCTCCCCGTTCCAAAGGATAATAGCTTCATGTACTGGCAAAGTAACTTCGCTATTATCAGCTAAGTTCACAGGCATAGCATACTTAAATGGTAAGCCTAACAGAGTAACTGCTTCTGAAGGTAGACAAAGTTGATCTGTAAATCCTGTGTCTACTACAAACTCGATAGATAAGTCTGGACGATTTGGGAAACGAAATTGCACAGCAACAGTGGGGTGTCCGTCATTTACAATACCAGAAATCACTTACTAACACGCTCCATAACACCGCCTAGGGAAGCTGCAACATTGTATCCGATTCGGATACCAAAAAGCCTAGGGTTTGGATGCTTTTTGCTGAGTTTCCGTGCTGCTTGCAAGCCGTTTTTGTCAACTTCGTACTCACCTGTCTCAATGTCGATAATCACCATTTTGCCAATATTATTTTCTGACTCGACTTTGGCGCGGATGCTGCTTTCATAAAGTTGCTTCGCAAGCTTTGCGACTTCTTCGTGACTTAATAGGATTGTTTGCATAAATAACTTCCTAGCGCTACTTTGCCTTCTAGAACTTTCTTCATTATATCTTAGGCATGGGTAGATAAAAGAAAAAGATGGCTGTCAGCCTCTTTTTTGTTGTTGCCATTCAATTAGTTTCTCCAGGGAGCGGGTATCCCGGCAATAGTCCTATACCTGCTTTAAAAGGTTCACGTTGAATCCTTGAAACTAGAAAGTACGTCATCTATCAAACATAGGGGTGTCATGGAGATGCACAGTATGTGACTGATTAGGAGTACAAAAAGGTTTGCAGCTAGCATAAAACCTGGTACGAGTAACAAAACCCAGCCTATACAAATAATGTACAAATTTGAGCTGTACAGTAAAGGAGCAAATACAGCAGTGAGAAAAAGCCATTTGAGGAAGAATGGTAAGTTACCCTGAGTGTTTACATTGTTTGTCCACTTGCCCTGAAGAGTAGGCTTGTAGATAAACCCGAGTACAGACCAGTTTCTCCAAAGTTCTACAGTGGATTCAAATTTTATTTTCTTCATAGTCTTAACGTCTCGACTAAAAAATAATGTAATAGCAGCATCGGGAGTCTACCCGTTTATATTCTCAAGTATTCCCGTACTTGGTTCTTTACTAAATTTCGATTCAATTAATTTGCCCTGCGATCGAGGATACTTCCAATATAACCCCCCATAAATTGGAAGCAGTCTAGATGTGATTTGGCAGCCTCGCGATCGACCAAATCCCGACTCTCCAAAATCGAACTCAGCCACTTCCCCCATCTTCCTCACGGCCAAAACAGGAATTTTCGATCGAAAAGGACGATCGCACAATGGTAAGCTACCAAAGACATTAAAATATCTAAGGTAGAGACAAGTTAAGATGTCGGCATTAAATGAAGTTCCCTTACTGTTGCGGGCAGCCCGCGGCGAAACCCTAGAACGCCCGCCCGTGTGGATGATGCGCCAAGCCGGCCGCTACATGAAGGCTTATCGAGATTTGCGAGAAAAGTATCCGTCGTTTCGCGAACGTTCCGAAATACCCGAAGTTGCGATCGAAGTTTCGCTTCAGCCGTGGCGCGCATTTCAACCCGACGGCGTAATTTTGTTTTCCGATATCGTCACCCCAATGCCCGGTTTGGGCATCGACATGGACATCGCCGAAGGTAAAGGCCCGATTATCCACGCACCCATCCGCACTCAGCAGCAAATAGACAACCTGCAACCGCTGAATCCGGAAGAAAGTTTGCCTTTTATCAAAACAATCCTCAAATCCCTGCGCGCGGAAGTCGGCAACAAATCCACCGTGCTCGGTTTTGTCGGCGCGCCCTGGACTTTGGCCGCCTACGCCGTTGAAGGCAAAGGTTCTAAGGATTATGCGATTATCAAAAACATGGCATTTTCCGATCCAACTTTACTGCATCAGTTGCTCTCAAAATTCGCCGATGCGATCGCAGTTTACGTCCGCTATCAAATCGACTGCGGCGCCCAAGTAGTGCAAATGTTCGATTCCTGGGCCGGCCAACTGTCCCCGCAGGACTACGACACCTTCGCTCTACCATACCAAAAACAAGTATTCGAGCAAGTCAAAAAAACCCATCCCGACACCCCGCTAATCCTATTAGTCACAGGTAGCGGCGGCCTTCTCGAACGCATGGCTACATCCGGCGCAGATATCGTCAGCGTCGATTGGACGGTTGATATGGCCGACGCGCGCAAGCGTATGGGCCCCAACATGAACGTTCAGGGAAATCTCGATCCCGGCGTATTGTTTGGTTCTCAACCGTTTATTCGCGATCGAATTCTTGATACAATTCGCAAAGCGGGCCCGCGCGGACACATCCTCAATTTAGGACACGGCGTATTGCCGGGAACTCCCGAAGATAACGTGCGTTTCTTCTTTGAAACCGCCAAACAAGCCGACAAATTGCTCGCAGTTACTGCTTAAATTTGACTGTCGGACTGTTGGACACTCCGACAGTCCGACAATCCGACAGTCCGACAATCCGACAGTCCGACAGGGGTTTAAACCCCTGTCTCATAGCTAAAGTCCTCTTAAGAGGACTAAAAATTAATATTTCAGTCGGTTTTAACTCACATCTTGCACTATTGTGAATAAAGCTTTTAGGGTCGGGCTAGAAACAACGCACCACAAGAAAATTCACTCTTTGTATAACAGGCCGGAAAGCCTGTTATTAAAAATGCTTCTCTTTAGTCGGTTTCAACCGACTTTTGCTTTGAGGCTCTTGTTTAAACCCCTGCCGGACTCAGGGAAAGCGCGTTAAGCAAAGCCGTTTCCCTAGCATCAAAAAAACTCTCATTTCTCCCATCTTCCCCTCCGGCAAAATGAACGCCAAAAAAATTTTCATAACGGGTGCAAGTGGCTGTATCGGTCACTACATGGCCGAAACCTTGATTCAACAGACAAACCACGAACTCTACCTATTAGTTCGCAACCCCGACAAGCTAAAATTTGATTGGAAAGCGCGATCGGGCATCAATATCATACAAGGCGACATGAAAGATATTGAGCAATTTGCGGAACTGCTGCAAACAATAGACGTAGCAATTTTAGCAGCCACAGCTTGGGGAGGAACCCAAGAAGTTTTTGATGTCAATGTCACCAAAACTCTGCGCCTCATTCAACTACTTTCGCCCCAGACTTGCCAACAAGTAATATACTTTTCAACCGCCAGCATTCTCGGTAGAGATAACAACTTACTCAAAGAAGCCGGAGAACTGGGAACAGATTATGTTCGCTCCAAATACGATTGCATGACGCAATTATCAACGTTAACAAACGTGCCTCCAATTACCGCACTTTACCCAACATTAGTATTGGGAGGAGACGCCGAAAAACCAGTTTCTCACCTCTCATCCGGTTTGCCACTTGTCGCCAAATGGATTGGTTTGATTCGCTGGCTGAAGGCAGATGGCAGCTTTCACTTCATCCACGGCGCAGACATTGCTACAGTAGTTAATTACTTAGTCGAACATCCGCCCGATTCCAAAGAAGCGCGACATTTCGTACTCGGAAATTCGGCGATTACCGCGAACGAAGTTGTCGAACAAGCTTGCAAGTATTTGCATACAAAAATATTCTTTCGGATTACTCTGTCACCTTGGCTTGCCGATTTCTTTATTTGGTTGTTCCGAATTCAGATGGCTGCTTGGGATAGATTTTGTATCAGCTACCGCCATTTTACTTATCAAAATCTGGTCAATCCCGAAAGCATCGGATTGCCGAGTTACTGCGGCACAGTTGCTGATATGTTAAGAACTAGCGGGATTCCAAATAAAAATACAAAGTAGTCCGTACACTTCTTGGCGCGACTAATCGGACGCGTCTATCTGGTTTTTGAAGCCTGAAGAAGCATGACCGCAGATAAGTTATTAGTTATAATCTTATATTAACTACGGTCATGCTATAGCCCATACAAACATATTTGCCTTGCGCCAGATGCACCCAATCGGACGATGCGCTTTGAGCATCGTCCTAATTATTTTTGCAATTCAAGTCTACTGTTTCAAATTCTTTTTTGCCTGATTCGGGCACTTTTGAAGCGATTATCGTCAATCAATGGTGAGATACGATAAGATATCAGCATTTGCAGACTTTAACAGGGAACTGCAAGCTAAAAATTGCGCCCATTATCTTTGTTTTAGGGGGTGTCACCCCTTTCTAGATAGTCGATCGCGCGCAAGATCGTAATTTTAGCCTTAACATTAAATCTTGAGAGTCGATCGAACTCTCAAACGCCAGCCAGATCGCAAGTCTTTTAGTGATGTGAGGTTTAACATACTATGCGAGTGCTTCTAGTTTACCCCCTGTTCCCAAAAACATTCTGGTCTTATGAGAAAATCCTAGAATTAGTCGATCGCAAAGTGCTGCTTCCACCGCTGGGTTTGGTCACAGTAGCAGCCATTCTACCCCAAGAATGGGAATTCAAGTTAGTCGATCGTAACATCCGACAAATCACCGAAGCAGAATGGGAATGGGCCCAGCTCGTTATTCTGTCGGCGATGATTGTCCAAAAAGAAGACTTGCTAGACATCATCCGCGAAGCCAAGCGGCGCGGTAAATCCGTAGCCTGCGGCGGCCCTTACCCGACTTCGGTACCCGAAGAGCCCCAAGCAGCCGGCATCGATTACCTGATTCTCGACGAAGGCGAAATCACCCTACCGATGTTCGTCGAAGCCATCACGCGCGGTGAAAAAAGTGGAATGTATCGATCGGACGGCCTAAAACCCGATGTTACCACAACCCCAGTACCCCGCTTCGACCTGCTGGAATTAGACAGCTACGACTCAATGTCGATTCAATTTTCGCGAGGCTGTCCCTTCCAGTGCGAATTCTGCGACATCATCGTCCTCTACGGGCGCAAACCCCGCACCAAAGAACCCCAACAATTAATAGCAGAACTAGACTGTCTCTACAACCTAGGTTGGCGGCGCGGCGTGTTCATGGTAGACGACAACTTTATCGGCAACAAACGCAGTGTCAAACTATTACTAAAAGACTTAGAAGTCTGGCAAATAGAACACAAATTCCCGTTCAACTTCAACACAGAAGCATCCATCGATTTAGCCCAAGACCAAGAATTGATGGACATGATGGTGAAATGTCATTTCAACGCCGTATTCCTCGGAATTGAAACCCCCGACGAAGAAAGCTTGCAAATGACAAAAAAATTCCAAAATACTCGCAACTCTCTGATTGAATCAGTAGAATTAATTGCCAAATCAGGTTTGCGAGTCATGGCCGGATTCATCATCGGATTCGACGGCGAAAAACCGGGCGCAGGCCAACGCATCGTCAACTTTGCCGAAGCAGCAGCAATTCCCAGTACAACCTTTGGAATGCTGCAAGCTTTACCGCACACTGCATTGTCGCACCGACTAGCAAAAGAAGGCAGATTGCGCGACAAATCCGGCAATTTGAATCAGACCACATTAATGAACTTCATTCCCACGCGGCCGCTAGAAGACATCGCCAGGGAATACGTCCAAGCATTTTCTGACGTGTACGATGCTGAGAAATACTTAGACCGCACCTACCGCCACTTCTTGATGTTAGGTGCACCTACAGCAAATATACCATCAAGAATCCCCAGTTGGATCGACTTGCGAGCGCTGCTAACCGTAGTTTGGCGCCAAGGAGTCAAGCGTTCAACTCGCTGGAAGTTCTGGCATCATTTATTTAGCATCATCAAACGCAATCCTGCCGTTTGGGATCATTATTTGACTGTGTGCGCCCACAACGAGCATTTCCTGGAATACCGCCAAATTGTGCGGGATGAAATCGAAGAACAATTAGCCGAGTTTTTGGCGGACGAAGCTCAACAGGAACAGCAAAAAGCCCTGATTGCTTCCCTTGCAGAAAAACAAGTGCAAGTAGTTTAAGGTTGGATAATTAAACCGCAGATTCACGCAGATAAACGCAGATAAATCTCAGATTGTCTGCGTTTATTTTGTTCTTTAATTTCGTTGTAATCTCGTTTGTAATCTCGTTTGCAGGCTCTGCCTGGAAATGTGATATCCTGCGGCTCTGCCGCCTCTTGAAAGGGTAATCTAGTTTAATATAGTAGATAATTATGATATCATAGAATCCAAAACTTATTGACTCAAAATATATGACCACAATAACTACAATAACAACAGCCTCCCAACTAGCAGATTACTACATTTGGTTTGCCAATGACGTAGGCTCCTACCTCAGCAACCACAAGCTCCAAAAACTCTTGTACTACGCCCAAGCATGGTATCTAGCCTTTGAAGACACATCGCTTTTTGATGAGGATTTTGAAGCCTGGGTGCACGGGCCAACTATCCCGACTTTATTTTACGAATACAAAGAACAATTTGGATTTAAGCCAATTCTCAAAGAAGTCGAAAAACCCGAGTTTCCCGAAGAAGTACAAGAGTTTTTGGACGACTTATCCAATGATTATTTTTTTCGTGATGCTTATGAGTTGGAATTGATGGTGCGCCGCGAAGATCCTTGGATTAAGGCGAGAGGTGAGTTGCCAAAAGATGAACCTTCTCATGCTATTATTACGAAGGAATCAATGAAAAAATACTACAAAACTCGTGTCATCGAAGAAGAATAAAAAAAGACAAGATACAAATCTGCGCAGTCAAATCTCTTCAGCAAATAGAGAGATTGTGCAAATACAAATACCAGAAGGAGTGAGTTTTTCTTTCAGGTACTATCAGGATGACAAAGATAAATTTTCACTAGCCAACAGAGATGCTAGATATCTAGCATCTCTGTTGAGAAGGCTACGGGATTTATCACAATTGAATTTTCAAGAAATCATCAATAATCAGAGTAAAAGCCTGCGCTGTCATAGCATAGCATGGCAAGATACAACGGAGCCTAATGGTTTTGGGATTCCCAATGAAGCTATGCTAGTAAATATCCCTTACCAATTTCAAATATCTGCTAATGAATACGGTAGGGTGCATGGATTTTTTAGTGAAAATATTTTTTATATTGTTTGGCTAGACCCAGACCACAATCTTTATAGTTGAAATCTCATAATTTTTAGCATTCAATCGATATTAGATCGTATAATAAAAAACTTATTTAGCTAACTCGCTGTAGTGTGAATCAGGAATTTTTTTTAGTCCCGGTACGGTGCGGCTCCATCCAAAATCCCCAAAAAATTGTACATCCGCGCCACACGACACAATAGTCAGGTGCGCCGCCTCACAAAGCGCCGATTATTGATCAAAAATATGACATATCCGCACCCTACTTCATAGCTTTTTCAACAGCAGATGTAGGCGCTTCGCCTTATTGAAGGGTACGCAGAGCAACGCAGATGAATCCGAGATGATGGGCGTTCAACAGTTGACAGTTGACAGTTGACAGTTGACAGTTTGAGAGCGACTTCTACCTAGAAGTCCGAGGATTGGAGTAATGAATAGTCTGATTTTTATTTCTCCCTCAAAGGGTTCCGGCTTTCAACCAATTATTTCTGGTAAATACTACTATTGGCCGCCCAACTTACTTCGACAGATAGAGACGATCGCGCCCGCAAATATGAAAATCTAATAACAAGCTCAAAAATATCAAAATTCGCGAGATCCCTCAACCCCCCATGCTAGGAACCAATCAACTCAGAACAGCCGCTCTGTTAGGACTGCTAAGCGGTCTGCTCGTTTTAGGAAGTTATTACTTAATCGGTAACGAGCAAGGACTTTACATCGGTTTAGCGCTAGCCGCCTTCAGCAGTTTTAGCTCTTGGTACTATTCCGATACCGCAGCATTAATGGCTTACCGCGCTCAGCCGATCGCCCGCAGCGAAGCTCCCGAAATCTACGATATTGTAGCATCACTGAGTGCCAAAGCAGAAATTCCCGTGCCGAAAATCTTTGTAGTTCCGACTCAATCTCCCAACGCATTCGCCACGGGAAGAGACCCGGAACACGCGACAATAGCAGTTACCGAAGGCATCATCAACCTGCTTTCCCGCGAAGAATTGGAAGGCGTTTTAGCGCACGAACTAACGCACATCCGCAACCGCGATACCCTCACTCAAGCAGTAGCCGGGACGATCGCCGGTGCGATTACATTTGTGGGGAGAATTCTGACATTTGGAGCGCTTTACGGCCCGGTAACGCGGGATAGCAGACAAGGCCCGAATCCGTTTGGTTTGCTATTTTTAATCATTTTAGCACCGCTATCAGCAACCTTAATTCAATTGGCGATTTCGCGGACGCGGGAATTTGCAGCCGACAGCGGTGCGGTGGAAATTACCAATAACCCGATCGGCTTAGCAAACGCGCTGCAAAAATTGGAAAAAATCGGCCGTGAAATTCCGATGCACGGCAATCCGGCGATGTCACCGCTGTTAATTGTGAATCCTCTTTCGACTAAAGGTTTGCAGTCGCTTTTCCGCACTCACCCATCTACCGAAGAACGGATTCAGCGGCTTTTAGCGATCGCGCAGCAGCAGCAAGGTTCTCCTGTGATGGCGTTCATGAGCGGGATTTAGTCG
>NZ_JAUBOJ010000250.1:0-2714 GCF_036700185.1 Microcoleus sp. BM001215392
ACCGATATCTTCTACGGCCAAGGCGGAAACGACCTTTTTTGGGGACAAAAAGGAGACGACAAATTCTACGGTGGCACGGGTAATGACAAAGCTTACGGCGGCGATGACAATGACGACCTCCGAGGTGATGAAGGTAGCGACGATTTAAGAGGAGAAAATGGCAATGACACTCTTTACGGCGGTCAAGATAACGACTTCCTCTACGGTGGCGATGACAATGACGAACTTCGCGGCGAACAAGGTGCGGATGACCTCCGAGGAGAAAATGGCAATGACTCTCTCTATGGCGGCACCGAAAATGATTCCTTGTACGGCGGCCAAGGTGAAGACAAACTCTATGGCGAAGAAGGAGACGATAACTTAAAAGGAGAAGAAAACAACGATTCTCTTTACGGCGGAACAGGAAAAGATACCCTCAATGGTGGCACGGGAAATGACGATTTGCGAGGCGAAAAAGGCGATGATTTGTTACAAGGAGAAGCCGGAAACGACACTTTATATGGTGGCGACGACCAAGACAAACTTTACGGTGGATTAAATGCCGACTTACTTTACGGCGAAGCTGGCAACGACCAACTTTTCGGTGAAGATGGCGACGACATTCTCGACGGCGGTAGCGATAACGATACCCTCATCGGAGGTAGTGGCGATGACCAACTCTACGGCCAATCTGGTAACGACATCATCCAAGGAAACACCGGCGAAGACTACGCCGAAGGTGGCAGCGGCCGCGACTTCATTCAAGGCAATGAAGGTAACGACATTCTCTACGGACAAGACGGCAGCGACACCATAGAAGGCAACGCCGATGATGACTACATCGATGGTGGCAGCGGCCAAGATTTGCTGTTCGGCAATACCGGAGATGACAGAATTTACGGACAAGGTGGCAACGATGTCATCCAAGGTAACGAAGGGAACGACTGGCTAGAAGGCGGCGACGGCCAAGACATCATTGATGGGGGTGCCGACGACGATGATATTTACGGACAAGCTGGCGATGACAATCTTTTCGGCAGTCAAGGTCAAGATTACATCGATGGTGGCGATGGCAAAGATACCTTGTTTGGCGGCCTCGATGATGACGTACTTTTAGGTCAAGGTGGCGATGACACTCTCAACGGTAATGCTGGAAATGACGAATTATTTGGCGGTACTGGCAATGACTCGTTAATCGGAGAAATCGGCGATGATTTAATTGACGGCGGTGAAGGAGTCGATCTCGTTAATTACATCAATTCTCCCCGTGGTGTTATCGTTAATATTGACGAAAATAGCGACTACGAAACTAATACCAAGCAACGTTTCAAAGAATTCGTTACCGATGTCAATCCCACCGAATATTACACCGAACTCGAACGAGATTTTGAAATTGCTGCTGGTACTGGTAAAGACGGTTTTGGCAATACCGATGCTTTGAGAAATTTAGAAGATATCATCGGTACTCGCTTTGAAGACATCTTAATTGGCAACGCCAAAGATAACCGAATTTGGGCATTAGAAGGCAACGATTTATTAATTGGCAATGCCGGTAATGACTCATTTTACGGCGGACAAGGCATCGACATTCTCAGCTACCGCCGCGACCCGAACGGCGTTACTGTCAACTTAAAAACAGGCGATGCTACTGACGGCTGGGGAGACCAAGACAAAATTACTGGCATTGAAAATGTCGCCGGTTCTCGTCATGACGATAATATTACCGGCGACGATACGGTTAACGTTATCACTGGTGATGCTGGGAACGATCGCATTTACGGACTCGGCGGCAACGACAAACTCTACGGCGAATTCGGCAACGACTTAATCTACGGCGGCGATGGCGGCGACAGCATCTACGGCAATCAAGACCGAGACACGCTTTACGGCGAAGCAGGCCGAGACTACATCCGAGGTGGCGACGCCGACGACTTAATCTACGCCGGTAGCGATGACGACACCGTAGCTGGAGACGCCGGAAGAGGCAACGACACGATTTTCGGCGAAACAGGCAAAGACCTACTCTACGGCGGCGCTGGCGATGACTACATCTACGGTGGCGCAGACAAAGACACCATCTACGGCGAAGGCGAAAACGACAAACTCTACGGCGAAGGAGACACCGACCTAATCTACGGTGGCACCGGCGACGACGAACTCTCCGGCGGCGACGAAAAAGACACTCTCATCGGTGAAGCCGGCAACGACACACTCAGAGGCGATGCAGGCGACGATACCCTCGACGCCGGAACTGGCAACGATTACCTCTACGGCGGCACCGGCAAAGACACCCTGAATGCAGGCCTCGGCAACGACCAACTTTACGGTGGCGACGATGCCGACATCCTCCTCGGCAAAGAAGGCGACGACAACCTCTACGGCGAAGCGGGCGACGACACCCTCGATGCAGCCGAAGGCAATGACAACCTCTACGGTGGCGACGGTAAAGACTTCCTCGATGCTGGAATTGGCAACGACATTCTTTGGGGAGGTGAAGGCGATGACACTTTATTAGCCAAAGCTGGCGATGACAACCTCTACGGCGAAGGCGGCAACGACATCCTCGATGCAGCCGAAGGCAATGACAACCTCTACGGTGGCGACGGCAAAGACATTCTGGATGCCGGAGTTGGCAACGATTACCTCTGGGGCGGCCAAGGCGATGACACGTTATACGCCAAAGCTGGCGATGACTACCTCTACGGCGAAGGTGGCAACGACTCACTCTTAGCAGC